>JAAYHJ010000017.1 GCA_012735465.1 Clostridiaceae bacterium | reverse complement strand
GATTAATGAATATCCAAGAAGAATGTTTGGTTATAGGTCAGCCATAGAAATGGCGGTATATACATAGAATTTATTCCAATAAGCAATGGATTTACCAAATTTTGCACGGCATTTAATATTGCAATTTATATTACACTATGAAAACAGTAAAAAAGGTTACAAAAAAAGCATAAATATGTTATAATAAATAGGATAATGGCTGTAATGCATAAAGTTTTGTTACGGTAGCGGAGGTTCGTAATGAATGAGCATGTATTAGATGGAATAGAAAAGGTAGAAGGAATAGAAAAGGTAAGAAATAAGGAAAAGAAAAAGAAAATAAAAAAAATGCGTCGATTTGCCTTAGTTACAGGTGGAGCCGTAGTTGTACTGACAGTATTGTTTTTACTCTCATTTTATATATCTTATAAAAAAATTACCGCAGAACGCAGCGATGTAAAAAATGCAAGAGATATAGTTAAGGAGCAGGCAGTTATAATTTCTGATTTAGAAGAGAAAATAAAAGAAAAGGATAAAGAGATTAGCAGACTTAAAGAGCAAATAAAAAAATATGAGATGAGGATTGAAGAGTTAGAAGATATAGAGGAATATTCAAAAGCAATAGCTGAGGAATTGGAAAGGCTAAAAGAGGGTACGGGCACATCACAGCCAGGTCAGTCATCCCAGGCAAGGCAGAATACTTATGTCATCCCAGGGCGGTCAGACGTACAAAGAGATATTTACCAGAAACCATGATATAAAGTTGTGGAGGATAAAAATGAAAAGGGCCGGCGCAACGATAATAAATGGTATAAAGGCAGTGGAAGGAATTGCTGTCATGATTTTTTTTGTCGCCGGGGCATTTTTGCAAGGATTTTATTTTTTTAAACAATATATATTTGCCAATCTCATAATCATTTTATATGCAGGGTTATTAGCATGCCATGAGAGAAGGAAGCTGCCTTATGAAGGGGCTACCGTTTCTCTTTTTGTATTTGTAGCACTGTATTTTTTATCCGCTTTATATGGGGTGAACAGGGAAGGTGCCATATATGAGGCATTGAGGGTGGCAGGCTTTATTCCTGCATATATGGTTGGTTTTATGTGGGACAGCAGTCGCATAAAGTGGATGGAAAAGGGCATAGTCCTTTCGAGTGTAATGGTAAGCCTTTTAGGCCTTGCGGTATTATCAGGACTTATTTTTTTGGAAGGTGCTTTATATGAGGGAAGGATACAGTCTACTCTTCATTATGCCAATGTTGCTGCAGTTTATATGCTGATGGGTATTGTTTTAACGGTAAAAAGGATGGCAGAGGCTAAAAAAAGGACGTTATACAATGTATATATCTTTTTATTGATGTGTGGGTTGATATTGACCTACTCACGAGGGGTATGGATACTTTTATTTATTTTAAGCATGGGCCTGGTCTTTTACCGGGTTTCCAATTGTCATGACCCTCGCAATTTAAAAATAAGGTATGTTTATATTGCATTAGTTTCATGCATCACGGCGGTGGCTTTGTCTTCTTGTAATTCTGCCGCTTGGTTTGCAGGAATACTTCTGACAGGGATTTTTTTGTGCATCCTTCCTGACTTTTTGAAGCAGGGGGTTTATGTATGGGCAATCGAGGCTGCAATGATTGTTAGCTTGCCGATGTTGCACCTTTTTAGCAGCCCGGTTTATAATCGTATCAAGGATATTCGCCTGGATGCCACCGAATGGGCAGCACGGATGGCATATTATAAAGGAGCAATTCGCATTATAAACGATTATCCTTTATTGGGTTCGGGGGGTATGGGATGGGCTGTACTTTGTGAAAGCTATGCAGCGGACTATGTAAAATACGTACATAATTATTATTTGCAGGTGTTGACGGATGTAGGATTGATTGGTTTTACGGCATTTTTAATATTTACAGTGAATGTACTGTACACATCCTTAAAAAAACACCGGGATGATATATTTAATTTAGCCCTGTTGGCCATTATTTTGCTTCATTCCTTTATTGATATAGGGATGCACTTTCAACTTATTGCCATCATCTTCTTCATTTACTGTGGTAAAATAAAGGGAAATCAGGATGAGCTGTCTCCTTGATTTCCCTTTTATTAATGCCTGCTTTCGTTAATATCAACCCATTTGATAAGCCCCAGGTCGTATTCATGGATTAGTTCAGGGCGGTATGGTATTACCCGGAAGGTATATCCGTGTTCGCCACCTGACTCAATAAAAATAGTGCCTTTGTAAAGACAGGTATTATCCCCGCTTACCTGCTGCAGTTCCATTACGGCGGTCTTGGGTTCTTCTATGGTTCCGTCGGGGGCAATCCGTCCGTAATACACTTCCACCCGTACATTTTTAGGATCGATGTTTCCTAGATACACATTTGTACATAATTCTATTGGCTTTCCTGCCGGTACCTTGTAGTCAAACGGATAGTTTAATTTACGGTCGGGGATTATCCTTACGCTGTGCCATTGATTGGCTACTTCCATTTTCCATTTGGATAATTCCTTTGCCAATGCATAATGGTCTTTTACCATCTGCCCCGTTTTATTCATGGCATTTACATACAGTTGCCTGGTGTATTCCTGGACCATGCGGTCGGTGCTAAACACCGGTGCACAGGATTTAATGGAAGCTTTCATCCTTTTCACCCAGTTTACGGGCACATCATTTTCATTTCTGTCAAAATACAAAGGGATAATCTGGTCTTCCAATGTGCTGTACAGTGAAATAGAATCAATATAATCCTGCTGTTCCGCATCGGGGTAGTAATTGCCGTCCCCTATTGCCCAGCCGTTATACCCGTTATAGGCTTCCGCCCACCAACCGTCCAGTACGCTGAAGTTAATGGTGCCGTTTAATGCAGCCTTTTGGCCGCTGGTACCGCTTGCCTCCAGGGGCCTCCGGGGGGTATTCATCCATATGTCAACTCCGGCTACCAGGTAACGTGCCAGCTCCATATCATAATTTTCTATCAGCAATATCTTACCCTTAAATTCTTCGCTGTTGGCCAGGTCGTGTATGCGTTTGATGAGCTCCTGTGCCGGATAATCGGCAGGATGGGCCTTTCCCGCAAAAATAATCTGTACCGGCATGGCCGGGTTATTTAGTATTCTCTGCAGCCGGGGCAGGTTTCTGAAAAATAATGTAGCCCTTTTATAGGTTGCAAATCTCCTGGCAAATCCAATGGTAAGGGCATTGCATTTGAGCAAATCCACTGTTTTTTCCACGTCTTCGGTGGAGCTGCCGTTTCTAATCCTTTGTTTCCGCACCCTCTGCCTTATATAGTCAATCATTTTCCGCTTATTTATCATGTGGGCGTTCCACAAGGCTTCGTCGGATATGTTTTCAATTTCTTCCCACATGCTCGTATCAGGGATATGGTTTTCCCAGTTTGCTCCCATGGCCTGGTCAAAAAGCTGTTTCATAGGCGGGCTTAGCCATGTCTTGGTATGAATCCCGTTGGTAATTGATGTAATGGGTACCTCTTCTTCGGGAATTTCATGCCATGCGCTGTTGAAAATATTTCTTGACACCATTCCATGTAATTTGCTTACCCCATTGCGCTGCCCGGACATCTTTAAAGCAAAAAAGGTCATATTAAATACTTCCGGTGAATCGGAGAGGGCATTGACCCCTAGCTCCATGAACTGGTGGCGGCTGATATGTAAGCTGCCCCAATAGTGGCTGAAGTATTTGTCCATTAAGTACAGGGGAAAACGGTCGCTTCCGGCGGGAACGGGGGTATGGGTGGTAAAGATGGTGGATGCGGCAACCACTTCCTTTGCATTTTCAAAGGTCAGCCCCTCCTCCTGTATCAGCTTGCGCATGATTTCCAAAACGCAGAAGGCGGAATGGCCTTCGTTCAGGTGGTAAACAGAAGGGGTAATCCCAAGGGCATCAAGCATTTTTATGCCTCCTATGCCCAGCACGATTTCCTGGGATATGCGGGTTTCCTGGTCTCCCCCGTACAGTATGGAGGTTATGGTACGGTCCTCCGGGCTGTTGTCCGGTACATCCGTATCCAGCATGTAAATTATTATGCGCCCCACATGCACTTCCCATACTTTAGCATATACCGTCCTGCCGGGGAAAGGAATGGCTATGATGATTTCATTTCCGTTCTGGTCCGTTGTAGGGCGGATGGGCAACTCGGAGACATTATGATGTATAAACCTTGCTTCCTGCCAACCTTCAAAGTTTATCTGCTGGGTGAAATAGCCCTGTTTATAAAACAGCCCTACGGCTACAAAGGGTAAGCCTAAATCACTGGCCGATTTGCAGTGGTCGCCCGACAGGACACCCAGGCCCCCTGAATAAATGGGAAGGGTTTCATGCAGGCCGTATTCGCTGGAAAAATATGCGATTATATTGTCTTTTTTATCCGGAAAATTCCTGGCATACCATGTGTCCTCTGCCTGCATGTAATTGTCAAACTCCTTTATTGTCCTGTCATACAGGGCAAGGTAATCATGATTGCTTGCAGCCTCGTTAAGCTTCCGGGTACTGACATTTTGAAGAAATAAGACGGGATTCTTATTGCATGCGGCCCACAGTTCGGCATCTATTTTTTCAAATACCTGAAGGGTGTGTGGATTCCATGACCACCAAAGATTGTAGGCAAAGTCGTTAAGGCGGTTGATTCTATCCGGTAGCATGGGGATAACCATTATTTTTTCAAAAAAGTACATATTGCACCTCCGCTTGTTTATTAATAAAAAATCAGTATTATTTTTAACAGTCTGTTCATTAATTATTACATAGGGTGTATGGACTATTGAAGAGCTGGAAGTTACATGATACAATAAGGAAAAGGATTGTAATGAAACTGTAACATAATAAGCTTGAAAATACACCAGAAGATGGTATACAATAAAAATGGGTATCTTTATCCTTATAGGGTGAGCTGGAGATTTGTTAATAAGCTTAAACGAGCCTACAGTGTAGAATCTCTGCCTAGAAAGTGATACCTCGGTAGTTTTATGCTCTCTTTTAGTGAATGTATGTTTGAACAAGCCGGGGCTTTGGGCATATGTTCATAAAGGGAGTCATTAATTATAATTTTTAACTAAGGAGGTCGTATACGTTGAGGCAAAAGAGAGGTTTATATTTAAAATCCTTTAGTAAAATCTTATGTGTTGTGCTATCATTGTGCTTATTATTTACAAGTATCCCAACCGTTTTTGCAGAAGATGGACAAGCCCAATTAAATCCGCTTCAAAGGGTACTTTTGGACGCCATGGATTTGGACCAAAGTCAAAGGGCTCAATTTGTAAGTGACGTTCTTGAGCCGTTGAAGAACGCACAAGATGCAGGAGATGTTACAGACGATTTGGTAGCAGAAGCCAAGCAATATTTCCCTAACATGTCGGAAGAAGATATTCGCACGGGATTGGAAAGCTATGTTGGGATAAACAAGAAGACAGAAGTTATAAATGCAATTCTTGACATTGATCTTACAAGGGAATTAAACATGGCTGACGGATTTGAAAGCATAGCAAAAGAGATCAATTTACAGGTAACCGGCAATGAAAATGACATGCGTGGCATGAAGCTGTTGATTGAGATTTTAAACAAGATCCAGAAGAACCTGCCGGCTGATTCCGACGGTGTTATCGTAATTGATGACCCGGAAGATGCAGACAAGATTAAGTTTTCAATTCCTGCTGCATTGATGGATGCAATAAGGGCAAAGGCTAATGCATTGCTTCCCCATATTGAAACCCTGTACAATAAAATTGATGGGTATGAGGGAGAAGATGCCTTTGAAAAATTGCTGAACTATGCCGAAACTACAGCAAATAACTATGCTAAAGAAGTGGCTGAATTTAAAAAATTTTTAGCAGCCAACGGCGGTATTTACGAAGGAGAAGCATCAAACCTTAATCCGCTTCAGGTGGTATTGCTGCAGGTATTGAGCCTGAATACTCCACAGAAGAAGGAAGAATTCATAGAAAAGGTGCTTAAGCCGTTAGACGAAAGCGGCGTGGTAACTTCGCAGGTAGTTGATGCTGCAAAAGGTTTCTTCCCAAGCGTATCGGTGGACGATATTACCCGCGGATTGGAAAAATATTTGGAAGTCAGTGAAGGTAGAAGAAATGCATTGAAGCAAGCAATACGTGAAATTGATTTGTCAAGCGATATAGTTTATATGCCCGGATTTGAAAGCATTGCTGAAAGGATCAATTACAATGTAACCGGCGATAAAAATGATAATCGCGGATTGATTCTCATGGTAGAAGTGCTTAAGAAAATACAGGAAGAGCTGCCGGAAGATGCAGAAGGCGTGATTGTAGTTGATGGCGAAGATGCCAGATGGAAGTTAAAATTTAAGATACCGACTGCATTACAGGCTACCATAAGAGACCATATTAATTCATTGCTTCCGTACATAGAAACTTTGTACAATAAGATTATTAAGTATGACGGAGAAGATGTCTTTGAAAAACTGCTGAACTATGCTGAAACAACCGTAAACAGCTTTGGTGCCGAGGAAGTGACTGCATTTAAGTCCTTCTTATATAACAATGGCGGTATGTATGAGCCACCTTTAATGTTTGATATTGAAACCAAATTTACGGTTGACGGAAAAGATGCCACTGAACTGATAAGTAACGGCATACTGAATGCAGAAGTGACGGTTAAAAATAATTCCGCTGAAGATGTGGATGCACTGCTGATTATAGCTTTGTATAAAATTGATGGGGATTCGGGAATCATGGAATGCGTCTCATATAATACCAAAAAAGTAGTGGCGGAAGCTGAAGAAAAGCTGATGGGAGGCTTCAGGCTTCCAAGCGATGTGACCGGATATGAAGCAAGAGTTTTTGTATGGGAAGGAACTGATATTATTAATTCTACCATGGTACCTCTTTCTGAAATAAGTAAAATTCCTGCTGCTGAATAAGCGGATTTTACAAAAAAGGGGCGATTTCTTTGCCTGACAGGCAAAGGAGTCGCCCCTTTTGGCAATAAAAAACAGATTTAAAAAGGTGTGGTGTGAAGGCCTGCTCTGTGTTATAATGATAACATAAAAAAAGGAAAGGGGTTGTACTAGGTGGAGCGAATGAAGAGGAAACGATGGAAAAGCGCTTTAATAATATTTTTTATGCTGCTGCAGTACGCAACAGCGGGGCTTGTGAATCCGATACAAGTTATTGCTGCAGAAATTGATCCGTTTCAGCGATTCATGATTGAATCCATGAGCTTAAGCTATGATGACCGGGACGCTTTGACCGAGTATATGCTGGATAATATCAACTCGCCAGAAGATGTTACACCTGAGCATGTTTCAAAAGTTCATTCCTACGTGCCGGTGATGTCTTATTCCGATGTCCAAGAAGCATTGGAAATCTTTGCAGCACGTTCCAGGGACGGTAAAACAGCAATTACATACCTGATATTCTATGGGCTTCGTAGGCTGCAGGGGAGCACGGAAGGGTTTCCATCCATTAGAGACCTGCTTAACGAAACCATTGCAGGAGATGCATCGGATATTCGTGGACTCCGCTTTTTTATAACAGTAATGTACCAGGCGTGGATGAGAACGGGTCAGAGCATTGCAAAGAACGGTGTTCCTCCTACGAAGATAAAACTGGAGATTCAAGGCTTTGAAGAAGAAAAACAGCAGGTATCTTCAATGATTGGTCTTTTGAAAACTTTGCAGCAAACCATCAGTTCCTACCCGGGAGCCAATAATTTTGAAAAGCTGCTTAGCTTTACGGAACAAAATGTTAACAGCTGTCCCAATGAAGAAATTGCTGCTTTTAAGGTGTTTTTGAGTAATAACGGCAATTTGTATGAGGGGGATCCTTATCCGGTTGTACCTCCCTTTGAAATAGATGCGGTATTTAAAATTGACGGTTCCATTGCAGAGGAACTGATAGCTGACGGACATCTGTCAGTGGACGTTGGTGTTACAAATACATCCGGCGATGCAAAAGATGTCTTGGTCATTGTCGCCCTTTATAACGACGAAAACCTTATGGAAAATGTAGCTTACATATCTAAAAATGTACCAAATAACGGGGTTGAAAATATGACGGCAGGTTTCAGGCTGCCTCCCGATGTTACGGGGTACAGTGCAAAAGCCTTTGTATGGGAAGGTACGGATTTGATGACAACAAGCATGGTTCCCCTTTCCGATGTTATATATATCCCAAGGCAGTAAAGTGAGAATAAAACCATATAGAAGAGGGGTTGGATGAATGAAGTATGAAAGCAGTAAAAAAAAGTGGAAATGTCTCCTTGTAGCTTTGATGATGCTGCTGCAGGCAGTCACGGGGATTGCCGTCAAACCGGTCAGCGCATATGCAGCCGCAGACATTGACCCGTTTCAGAGGTTTTTAATTGAAGCCATGTCCCTTGACTTTGATGACAGGGTGGACCTTACCGATTATTTGGCCTTAAATATTGAAACAGCTGAAGATATAAATGCAGAAACCATTTCAGGAGTTAAGCAGTGGGTAAATGTTTTATCCGATACGGAAATGAAGGATGCCCTTAAAATTTACGCAAATCGTTCACAGGAAGGGAAATTTGTACTTATTGCCTTAATCATTAAAGGGCTGGAAGATATAAAAGAAGACATAAGCGGCTTTCAGGGTATCTGTAGCATATTCAATGAAACCATTGCTGGGGATTCATCGGATATGCGCGGGTTTAGGTTTTTCATAACGGTTATGCTTGAGGCAAGATATTACACAGAAAAACCGGTAGCCAAGGACGGAACACCTGTCAGTAAGATAAAGTTCCAGTTGGACGGATATGAAAATGAAAAGGCAAGGATTTCCGGTTTTCTGGGGCTCTTGGCCTCCCTGAAGGATACCATTGGTTCTTACCCCGGTTCAAATAATTTTGAAAAATTGTTAAGCTTTGCGGAACAAACCATAAACAGCCGGCCCAACGAAGAAATCCGGGCATTGAAAGTGTTCCTGGGCAGTGAAAACTATAAGCTTTATGAAGGCGATCCTTTTAAGGAGCCAGGTTCCAACCCATCTACCGGCGGCGGAGAAGGTGGAGTTGTTAACCCTCCTGTTGAGTCGGGCCAGGTGAAAGAACATATGGATGGACTGCAGAAAATGATCGATGAGCTGGAAAAAGCGTCCGCTTCACAAAAAGCAGAGATGATAGCAGAGCTTGCCCGGGAGTTAGGCAGTTGCTTTAGTGTAATGGCAGAAGCCGGGGAATCAAAACAGCAAATGCTGGAGCTGATTGTAAAGGCTTTAAATAGCATCAATACTGCGGTAAAGAATACTGCGGACGAGAGCAGTTTGCCTAAGATTAATGATGCGGTTGTATCCATAATAAGCAGTGCCTCACCGATAAATGATGAAGCCGGGCAAAAAACAGTGGTGCCTGGGTTAAGAAAGCTTATGCTTTCTGTTATCAAAAAAACCGGTACCGTTGATGCTTCCATTGTAACCGATGAATCTAAATATCAGCAATTGGATACCAAAATGGACCAGGTGCTTGCCTTGATTAGCAGGCTGCAGCAGGCGGTGTCCAAAAGCGGTTTGGATATATCATTGGAAAACAAAATTTATATCAATCTATCCGGCACAAGAGCAGGAGGCAAGTATTCCATTGGTTTAAATAAAGATATAGTTACAAAGGCTTTGGGGAAAGGTATAAAAAAGGTTGAGTTCGTATCTGAAATAGGCAGGGCGGTTGTAACCCTTGATTCCATGATGAATATGCAGATGGTTAAAACCATTGAGCTGAGTGCTGCTGAAGCTTTAATTACACAGCAGGAATTTGATTCCCTGGCACCTGACCAGAAGGAGGTTGCGAAACCAGGTAGTAAAGTCCTTACATTTGAAGCGGAGGTTGCCATTGCCGGGGGACTGGTATTTAAAGTTGATGAGTTTGTAAAGCCAATAATAATATACGTTCCCTATAAGCTAAAGGCAGGGGAAACCGGTGATACCATAACCGTGTTTTATTTAGGTGACGACGGTACGGTGGCAAATATGAGCGCCCGATATGATGCAGAAGAGGAAGAGCTTATATTTAATACCACCCGGTTGGGCAGATTTGTAGTAAAAAACAACATAGTTACCTTTAAGGATGTAAAAGAAGACCACTGGGGCAGGAAATGGATTGAAGCCATGGCTTCCAAGGGAATTGTTAACGGAAAGAGCAAGGATATCTTTGACCCGGAAGGGAAGGTAACCAGGGCAGAATTTGCAAAGATGATAACCATGACGTTGGGACTGGTGAATAGCAGTGCCCGGTCCAATTTTAAAGATGTAAAGAGCGGCGATTGGTATGAAATATATGTGGCTTCCGCCTATGAGGCCGGAATTATCACCGGAAGGCCCGATGGCACCTTTGCACCCAATGAAAATATAAGCCGTCAGGATATGGCGGTGATGCTTGCAAGGGCACTACAGCAGGAGGCTCCGGCAGATGTGGACAAATACATTAATTTTGCCGATAAGGGAAAAATTGCAGGGTATGCAAGGCAATCCTTGGCTATTGCAGTGAAAAACGGACTGATTACCGGCAAACCCGGCAACATAGCCGATCCGGAAGGAAATGCTACAAGAGCGGAAGCGGCAACCATTATTTATAGATTATTTAACTGATATATAAATTATAAATTGGTCTTCGGGACTTTTTTGGTACTGAAGACCTATTATTACTTTTATGACAAGTATTTACGGGATGTGTTTTTTTTAATACCTGGGAAAAATTCTACCAACAACATTTAAATGCCTGTGCCTGGCAATATTATGAGTGGAGGGACAAATATGTACTCGAATATTGAAATAGGGCGCATTGTCATTAGTACGTATAATATTATAATAATTATAGGTTTTATAATCTCCATCTTTAGTTATACCTGGCTTGTATATAAGCACGAGGATAAAGTCACATTTTTCAAGTCATTGGCTATATATACTATAGCCTACATATTATTAATCGGTACCTGGAGCAAGCTATTCTACATCCTTGAACACATAGACACGGGCAAAACCCAAGGTAAAAACTTTTTGGGAACGGTGATCTTTGGTACACTGGTGTTTTTCTTATTGCAGAAAGTATTAATAAAGAGTAAAGACCGGGATATGAATAATAATATTCACTTCAGAGCGTGGTTTTTATCGCTGGCAATACAACAAATATTCAACCGTTTAGCCTGCTTTTTTGAAGGATGCTGTTTTGGAATCAAGTCAGACAGCATATTTGCCGTTATATTTCCCAATAAAAGCGCCATACGGGATTTATACGGTGGTGAAGTTAAAGTCCTGCCGATACAAATGTTTGAAGTCATTTCTCTGGTTGCAATTCTATGCATTTTGTTCTTTATATTCAGAAAAAAACAAGCTCCTGTTATATCAATTGGGTTAATTTTATATGGTATATGCAGGTTCCTTATCGAGTTTCTCAGGGCAGAGGATAGAGGATACCTTTATTTTAACTTTCTGTCTTTATCCCAATTGGCATGTTTGCTGCTTATTATTGCAGGTCTTTCAGATATCATCGTTCGCTCTTATATTTTAAATAAAAATAAAACTTTGAAAATATAACAATTGTCAAAAGAACCGTCCCTATGGCAATGGCAAAATTTATGTCGAATTACCATAATGCATTTGCAAAATTTGTGTACATATGTAAAAAATTATGTTATATTATTATATATACATGTGTATCGTGGAAGGAAAGACTGCTGATTTAACCGGGGGTGCTGGAATTGGGAAAGAATAAGTTCAGCCGGATTGTCTTTTTATTTTTTATGCTTGCTATTTGTGTGATTGGTTGCAGCAAGAAAGAAGAGGATGTGGTCAGGCCTATACACATAGTAATAACCGGCTCCGATTTGATTTTCAGCTATGATGACAGCTTTAAAAACGGCGTAGCTATGGCTGTGGAAGATACCAATAAGGAATATGAGTCCTTGGGATATAAAATATCATACGAGTATTTACCCGATTATTCGGATTATGAGAAAGGAATGATCATTACAAATAAACTGGCAAATGATGATAAAGTAACGGCTGTTCTAGGGTCTCATAATTTTGATATATTGGATGCAGCCGCCGGTATATTGGATGATGCCGGCAAGATAATGATTGCCCCTCACGGTATACTTGACAGCACTATAAAAAGGGGGTATGAAAATGTTTTCAGTACCACTTTTGGTGCGGAAGAAACTGCAAAGTTCCTGGTAGAGTATGCAAGTCAGAATAACATTCCTAAAGTTTCAATTGTCCACAGTGAAGGAGAATATGAAACAACTATAGCAAGGGCATTCATAAATTATGCAAAAGAAACTAATGTAAAGGTATTGGATTGTACCTGTTCTGCCTTATCCCAGGAAGATTTTAACCGTGCTTATGAACGCTGGAAAAGCCTGGGTGTGGAAGCAGTGGTAATCAGCCAATATTTTGAAGATGATGCCTTTTATATTTTAAACAACATAAAGGCAAGGAACCCGGACATAAAGATTCTTGGTGATTATGCCCTTGACATGGAAGACCTGCTGATGAAGTATAAATCCCAGGTCGAAGGAACCGTAATCGTATCGCCCATGTCCCTGGAGCAAAGCCCAAAGCTTGATGAGTTTAATAAAAGGTATGAAGACAAGTATGGAAAAGTACCCACTCAATGGGCGGCTCATGGATATGACTGTGCAAGGCTGGTAATAGATACGGCTGTTTCCATTGGTAGCAATGACCCGGTGGAAATTGCAAAACAGATAAAAAATGGTGAAGGATATACGGGAATAGGCGGCAAATTAAAATTTGATTCATTGGGCAGGATGGTGGACAGAAAACCCCAATACTTAAAATGCATGGACGGAAGATTTGAATTCATTGACACCTTTGGAAGGAGGCGGGATAATGACTAGAGGCTTATACAGGGAAGAAAGCTTAGACAAATTATCTTCGCCGGAGCAACTGGATGAATATGTAAAAGTGACCAATCCTGGAGTTTTTATAATAGTGGCAGCCTTTTTCAGCATTTTTGCAGCCGTTCTCGTATGGGCGTTTACCGGCAATATTTCTGACAGCATATCCATAAAAGGGATTGTATTCCCCGAAAGAGGAGTAAGCAGTGTCATACACAGTGCGGAGGGAATGGTTAGCGATGTGCATGTAAAAAAGGGTGAGTACGTGGAAGCTGGTGAGGTAATTGCCATAGTACCGCAGGACGACATTATAGAAAAAATAAAAGACTTGCGGGCTGGTAATGCACCCCAGGAAGAAATAGATGAAGCAATGGAGGAATATAACAGCAAATCAAAAATTGTTGCCCCGGTATCGGGCATCGTGCTTGATGTTATTCAAACAGGTGAAATGGTAGGCGGTAATAAAGTTGTTGCTAAAATCATACAGCAGGATATCTACACCAATGCCAAAGAAATAATAGGCTATATAAGGATGGCTGATTCCAAGAAAATAAGGATAGGTATGGAGGCACAGGTATCTCCCGAATTTGCCCCAAGGGAAGAATTTGGATATATGCAGGGGTTCATTACGAAAATAGGGGAGTATCCTGTAACCCAAGAGGATATAGAAAATTCTTTGGGTATTGTTCAGTTTTCAAGGGATATATTACCGGAAGAAAATTCTGTAGAAGTTAGAATTTCTCTGACAGTTGACCCGGACTCAAAGAACCTGATCAAGTGGTCAAACAAGAAGGGAAGCAATTTGCAGGTAGACATTGGGACTGTCTGTAACATACTTATTGTGGATAAAACAAGGAGGCCCATCGATTTATTCTTAAAATAGTCAGGGGGATGTATTTCATGAGGAAGAAAATAGCAAAGGTGCCTGTTATATTGCAAATGGAGGCAGTGGAATGCGGAGCGGCATCCCTTGCAATGATTCTTGCTTATCATGGCAAATATGTTCCTCTTGAAGAAGTTAGAGTGGCATGTGGAGTGTCAAGGGATGGGAGTAATGCAAAGAACATAGCAAAGGCAGCCATGTCCTATGGCTTGAGGGTCAGGGCTTTTAGAAAGGATGTAGAATCTTTAAAGCAGATGGATTTTCCGGTTATTATCCATTGGAATTTCAACCATTTTGTGGTCTTAAATGGGTTTACAAAAAAACATGCTGTTTTAAATGACCCGGAAAGCGGAGTAAGAAAAGTTTCCCTGGAGGAGTTTGACAGTGCCTTTACGGGCATAGTACTGTCCTTTGAAAAGGGTGAAAACTTCGTTAAGGGAGGAAAGCCCAAGAATGTATTGATGTATCTTGTAAGACGATTGGAAGGAAGCAAACAGGTAATCACTCTGATTTTGTTAATAGGCTTTTTGTCCTCAATGATAGGCATTATCATACCCTTATATTCAAGATTTTTTGTTGACAATATCCTGTTTAACAAAAGGTTGGAGTGGATGAACCTATTGCTGGCAGCAATGGGAATCACCATGCTTATAAGCTTTATACTGGATGTTTTAAAGAGCAACTATCTGCTCAAAATGAAGGCAAAGCTTGCTCTGGTGTCCAGTGCTGTATTTGTCTGGCATGTGCTGACATTGCCGGTGGTATTTTTTACCCAGAGGTATGTGGGAGATATTGCCTCAAGGCAGGAAAACAATGAGGATATAGCGGAAGTTTTATGCTCCAAGCTTGCCCCCATAATACTAAACCTGCTCATGATAGTGCTGTACCTCTGCATTATGCTGACCTACAGCATACCTCTTACAATTGTAGGCGTAGCAGCCGCATTGATAAACCTTGTTACCCTGCTTATTGTTTCAAAGACAAGGGAAAGTCAGAGCCAGGCATTGCAGCGGGATTACGGAAAGCTGATGGGGTTTACAATTTCCGGGATAGAAATGATAGAAACCATAAAATCCGGCGGGATTGAAGGTGCTTACTTCAGCAAATGGGCAGGATATCAGGCTAAACATCACAATTCAAATGTGGCCTTTAATAAACTGGCCGTATATTTAAGTGCATTACCGGTTTTATTGATGGATATCACAAATATAATCATCTTGATAGCCGGAGTATATTATGTATTGGATGGAAAATTTACCGTTGGTATGTTGATAGCATTTCAAAGCTTTGCAGCAGCATTTTTGGAGCCGGTAAATTCATTGGTTGAAACGGGAAGCGTAATACAGGATATGCGCGGTAAAATGGAGCAAATTGAAGATGTTATGAATTACCCGGCAGAGACTAAAAAAGAAAAAAAAGATAAAGACGTACCCCGTAAGTACGAGCAGCTTAGCGGCAATATCACGGTAAGGGACCTAACCTTTGGCTATAACCCGCTGGAGCCTCCCCTGATAAAAGGATTCAACCTTGACATAAAAAAAGGAAGCAGCGTTGCTTTGGTGGGCGGGTCCGGAAGCGGTAAATCTACAATTGCGCGGCTTATCGTTGGGTTATATAAAGTGAACAGCGGACAAGTCCTGTTTGATGGTAAGCCAAGAGAAGAGATTGACGACGTGGTATTTAGCAGTTCTGTTGCCGTGGTGGATCAGGAGATCACCATGTTTGAGGGGACGATAAAGGATAATATCACCATGTGGGATGATACCATAGATGAAGCCGACATCATTAGAGCCTGCAAGGATGCGTGCATACATGACGACATAATGTCGAGGCCCGAAGGATACATGCACAAGATAATAGAGGGCGGCAGGAATTTTTCCGGAGGCCAAAGGCAAAGGTTTGAAATAGCAAAGGCTCTTGCTATAAACCCGTCAATCATAATTTTGGATGAAGCGACAAGTGCTCTGGACCCCAATACGGAGCATGCAATAATGCAGGCTATAAAAAGAAGGAATATGACATGTATAATCATTGCCCACAGGCTTTCAACCATTAGGGACTGCGATGAAATTATTGTATTGGAACAGGGCCAGGTAATTCAAAGAGGTACTCATGAAGAGCTAATAAAACAAGAAGGCAAATACAAGGAACTGGTACAATTGTATTAGTATTACGGGCTGCATTTAGGGGGATGATTATGCAAAGTTTTGATGAGAAGGTCAAGACCAGGTTGCAAAAAGAAGAAGAAGAACTGTTGGATTCCTTTCTAAACCTATCAGAAGCTATTCGTAAAGACAGCATTAGTCATTATAAAAAGATATATGAAAAGGACACTGCCAATGCCGTCATCGAAATCTTACTGTTCCTGGGAGCTAAATATATAGATATTCCCAAAGAAATTTCCCAATCGGATGAACAGATACAGTATTTATTAAGTGTGAACAATATCATGAGCAGGAAGGTAACCTTAACGGGGAATTGGTGGAGGGATGCAATGGGCCCGATGCTGGCTGAAACAACCTCGGGTGACAGGATTGCACTAATCCCATCCAATGATGGCGGTTATACCTACTTTGATGTACACGCAAACAAAAGGATTAAAGTAAATAAATATAATAAAGAGACAATAAAAAAGGAAGCCTACTGCTTTTATAAACCGCTGCCTACCCGAAAATTAAACCTGTATGACCTGCTTAAGTACATATTCAAGGCTATGGACAAGGCGGATGTATTTTATGCATTGTTTTCCAGCCTGCTGGTCAGCCTTATGGGGCTGATATATCCGCTGTTAAACAAACAAATTTTTGAATACCTGATACCGTCGGGCACAAAAGAAGACATAATACCTATGTTCAGCCTGCTGCTGGGGGTTGCCATTTCCACAGTATTGTTCAGGATGACAAGGGTTATGATACTGTCCCGGCTGAAGGATAAAATAAGTTTTCAGCTTCAAAGTGCCATAATGATGAGGGTATTGAATTTATCGCCGGTTTTTTTTAAAAAATACTCCTCCGGTGAGCTGGCAAGCCGTGTGATGAGCGCAATGGCCCTTTGTGAACTGGTAAATGAACAAATGGTTACCATTTTATTATCAGCTTTATTTGGGATTGTTTATTGGTTCCAGATGAACCTATTTGCAAGGGAATTGGCCCGATGGGGAGGGGTTGTAGCAATTATACTGATTTTAATAGTTATTGTTGCAATGGTGCTGACTATTAAGATAAACAGCCTGAAAACCGATTTGGACGCAAAAAGGCAGGGCTTTGTATATCAATTGTTTTCCGGTATAGTTAAGATAAAGCTGTCCGGCGCAAAAAAAAGGGCCTTTTCAAGATGGGCCACGCAGTATGCAAAGGAGAGCAAGCTGATATACAGTCCGCCCGTGTTTTTAAAGATAGGTCCTGCTTTGAGAAATTCCATCATATTATTTGGAAGCATGGTCATATACTATTTAACCATAAGATATGATATAAGCCCTTCAAACTATATTGCTTTCAATGCTTCCTATGGCGCATTGATTTCTACAATATTAGAAGTGGCATTTATCACCGATTCGCTGTCCTATATTAAACCCCTCTATAAAATGCTTTTACCTGTTTTAGAAGAAGTCCCCGAGATTGAAGGAGCAAAGCCCCAGATAAAGGAATTGAAAGGAGAAATAGAGCTAAGCCATGTATATTTCAGATATGCCGATGATTTGCCCATGGTTTTAAAGGACATAAGCCTTAAGATTAATGCAGGGGAATCGGTCGGTATCGTGGGCGGTAGCGGCAGCGGCAAGTCCACATTGATACGCCTCATACTGGGCTTTGAAGAGCCCGTGTCCGGGTCTGTGTATTTTGACAGTTATGACCTGGCCAGGATAGATAAAAAAAGTGTGCGGCAAAAAATAGGTGTGGTCCTCCAAAACAGCAAACTAATGAGTGGGGACATATTTTCCAATATTGTGGCTGCCGCACCAAATGCCACATTGGAGGATGCATGGGAAGCGGCAAGGATTGCAGGCCTGGAAGAGGATATAAGAAATATGCCTATGGGAATGAGTACGGTATTATCCGAAGGCAGCCGGAGCATATCCGGGGGTCAAAAACAGAGGCTGCTGATTGCCCGTGCTGTTGCTGCAAAACCCAAAATATTGATATTTGATGAAGCAACCAGTGCTCTTGATAATATTACTCAAAAGCAGGTAACGGATGCCTTGGATGCATTAAAATGCACAAAAATCATCGTGGCCCACCGACTATCTACAATCAAGAACTGCGACAGGATAATAGTTTTAGATAAAGGGGTGATTGCGGAAGAAGGCACTTACGATGAGCTTATAAGGAAAAACGGATTGTTTGCCAAAATGGCTGCAAGACAAGTGGTATAGCCAATTGTGCATTTGGAATAGAGCAGGAGGTTGGTCATGAAACGGAATAGTGAAATTTTTAACAGTGTATTCGTATTAGTAGCAGTTGGAATATGTATTACGGTTGTAATAGTGACATTTATGGGACAATTTGACGACACCTATTCTGAGGAAGTAAAAGATAAACTCATCCTTTATGCCCACTTGATTGCAAATGACATAAAAAAGGATTTTGATGCGGATAGAGTTTCTTCAAGGGTAATTGAAATGATGAATAAAATAGAAGGAGAAAGTGGAATTGAGTACCGGTTTATGATAAAAAACAATGGTAAATATCAAGTGGCAATAGAAAACAATCAGATACTGGATAAGGAATCCAGGAAAGAGATAAACCTTGTATATGCGGACACAATAGAAAATGAAATATTTTCGGCAGGTATTAAGGACGGCTACAAGCCGGGATATATAACCGTTGCCGTACCGGTTCAGGATGAAAACGGGGTTGCCGCGGTATTGGAGCTATCCATGAGCGGCAGAGAGTACGAGCTGCTTTTTACAAGTACCTTGTCCACTATTTGCATATGCTATGGAGTGATAAGCTTTATCGTAATGTTTTTAACCATTACCTCTAAAAAAGGGAACGGCACTGTTTTTCAATGGGGGATAAAACATGAAGAATTATAACATGAAGAATTATGTTAAGGTATTTGCTATTGGTATTGCCATAATAATTATTTTATCTGTTTGTATCAAGTCTTACCTGTCCCTGGATGGAATAAACATAAATGTTTTAAAAAATGAAGTTTATTTTGATATGATAAGCGATGTTGCCAAAACATCCGATGGAATAGCATTGGTTGATGAGTCGAACAAGAGATTGGTATGGATTGGTCCTGATAACAAGATAAAAAAAATATTTATTGGCGGAGGTAGGGACTTTGATATAGCTACAGCTGTAGCCCTGGACGAAAAAGGAAACCTATACTTGTCCAGCATTCAATATGATGAAGATGCGGCCAATGTAATAAGGGAAGAAATCATAAAATTTGATATGTCCTTTAAGAAGAAAGTCTTATTGGAAAATAAATACCAGCCCGGCGAAGCAAATTATACCGGCAACATCATTTCACTCCAGGTGGACGAATATGGCAACCTGACGTTTTTTGAAGTGTTCAATGATACGGTAAAATTTATACAAATGGATACGGACAGCGGCCGGATAGTTGATTCCAAAAGCATCGTAAAGGAAGAAGGCTTTAATAATAAGCTGGTAAATATAAAAAGGTACGGTGAAAACAGCTTTGTTTATTCCAACAGCAAGGGTGAAGTGATCATAAATGATTTTGGTACGGGGGAAAGCAAGGTATTGTTTTCATCTGCCCAGTGGGAAAAAAAGGGCAAAAAAATAATACCAACATATATTGAAGTAAAAGACGGTGAAAAAGGAGTCGTTTATTTTGTGGATACGGTTTCCAAGTCCATTAAGCTTTTTGACAACGGCGAAATACATGATGTAGTGGATAAGACGGTTATTACCGAAGGAGAAAATGCCGGCTGGAGCGGGTATAGCCGGTTTAAATACCTGGGGGATGGAAACATCATAACCTTTTGCGAATCCCATTTCCTGGAATATGCGGACGGGGAAAAAGTACGGGACATGTCCTATGCCGAACCGTCCGACAGGTATGTATTAATACGCATTGTGTTTATTACTGCGTCCATGCTGCTGGTCCTTATACTTGGCATAATAGCGTACATTGTTGTTGTCAGGGATAAACTGTTCAGAAGATTAACCTCCCTTTCAAAAAGGATAATTGTGCTTGTATCCGGTATAATCATCAGCACAGCCGTATGCGGATTTTATACAGCCAATATCTTTGTAAATTATTTTGAAAATATGCTGTCCACTACGCTGAAAAATGCTACCACCCTGGCCACCATGTCCTATGACGGTGAAATAATTGACCGGTTTCAAAGCGTGGAGCAGTCGGACAGCAAAGAATACAATGATTTCTTTAACATGGCTGCTGAGCAGTTCAGCAATTTTGATGATTCATGGAGTGCCAGGTATTATATTGGTTTTACAACAATAAGGGATAACAGCATGTATGTGCTTTTCTACTCGGACGGTTCAACTTCCCTGTTTACACCCCTGGCATGGGAGCTGGAATCGGCTTTTGGTGACCCATACAGAAAGGTTGATGAAACCAGGGAAACGCTGCTCAGTCAAATGATTGATTATGAGGGGAAATGGCTGTACGGAATCGCACCGGTTTTAAGAAAGGATAATTCCATAGCCGGGTATTCTGAAATCGGCACCTATGCAGGAATATTCAGAAACCAGGTGATAAAAACAGCAGTCTCCAGTATTTATATGCTTCTTGGATTAATTGCAGTATTGATATTCTTCTTTATAGAAGTTACATTTGCCTTTGAAATACTTAGCTCAAGAAGGACGGATACGCCTTGGTATGAAAAATTTGGACTTAAGTATGACAGGAAAATCATACGAATCCCAGCATTTTTAATATACACAATAATAAACATACCCCTGTACCTTTTCCCGCTCATAATGAAGGATATGTGTAAGGATGGCTTTTTAGGCATGTCAACCGATATTGCCATATCCCTGCCCCTGTCCTTTAACATGCTGGGAATACTGCTGGCATCCTTTTGTTCTCCAAAGTTTGTAAAGAAGGTAGGATGGCAGAAGGGTGTATTGTCCGGTGTGGCAATCATTGCAATAAGCTACTTGGTATGTGCTTTTGTATATGAACCCATAACCTTTACATTGGTTGCGTTCTTGGTTGGTGTGGGAACCGGTATGTCCTACATAGGCATGTATGATTTTGTGAGGCTGTCGGGTAAGTCCCTGGAAAACGAAAGTGAAAACAGCGAATATATATCCATCATCAATGCGGGTATGTTTGCAGGGGCCAACTGTGGTGTCGTATTTGGAACCATGGTCTACACGTCCTTTGGATTTAGAATATCCTACCTGGTGGCTGCATTAATGTCCATCCTGTCCGGCATGTTCATATATGCGTTTATGCCAAACATAAAGGATACTGCCCCGGATGGTAAAACACAGCATAAGTCCATAAACGTGGCCAGGTTTGTTTTAAACCCTGAAGTATGGTTATTCAGCCTTCTGATTCTGATACCCGTATCCATTTCATATTTCTTTGTCGTACATTTTGTACCCGTTTATTTTGATATTCAGGGCGGTCCGCCGGACCTTGCAAGCTTGGTATTCCTGCTCAACGGCCTTGTCGTCATATATTTTGGGCCCATGCTCACACGAAACATGGTGAAAAGGATGGGGCTGAAGCTATCGGCTGTGGCATCGTCACTGCTAGTAGTCATTCCGTTTATCTTGTTTGTGCTTTATCCCAGCATATATATGACCATTTTAGTTGCCGTTGCCCTGGGCTTCACCGAAGGGTTTGGGCAATCAACCCGTATTGATTACTTTGCAAATTTACCTGTATCAAAACAGTACGGTGAATCGGAAGCTGTTGGAATTTACAACACAATAGAAGGAATTGGTCAAATCATAGCACCTACAATATTTGGATACATTATTTTAATTGGTACATCCAGGGGCATGATGATGTTTACGGTTATTATAGGTGCAGCATCTGTTTTATATTTAATAATAAAATCATTTAGCAAGACACGATATGAAGAACAAAGAGGTCTTGGTATAAATTAAGAGGGTGTTATTTTGTTAGAATGGAAAGATATGGGAATTAAAGCCGTGGAATTATTATTACCCTATTGCAGCAAATATAATGATTCGATTTCTGATTATACTTTTACAAGCCTTCTTTGCTGGGGGGAAGGGATGCAAATCAAGTATGCGTTGTATGACGGGGCTGTGCTGCTGAAGTATAAGTACTATGATGGACTTGAATATGCTCTTATGCCCCTTGGCTACAAGGATTTGGGCAAAATTGTTACAGCATTGCAGAAATATTTTGAATTAAACAATGCTGAGTTGAGGTTTGCCCTTTTGAGTAGAAGGGTGGCGGAAGAAATAGAGAATATTTTCCCCAACCGGTTTAATCTAAAGCCAATAGAAGAGCAGTTTGATTATATATACACCACAAGGAATTTTATAGAGGCTCAGGGTTCATGTAACAGGACAAACAGGGCAAAAATAAACAGGATATTGCGCAGGTACAAGGTTGAATACAAGAAATATACCAGGGAATATAAAAACGACATATTAAAATTTCACAGGAACTGGGCGCAAAAGAGGGTGAGCAGCTATAAATACTCATTCTTTGCCAATGCCGAAATGCTGGGCTTGGAAAAAATCATGGATTACTATGATTTAATACCCACAAGGGGCGGTGTGCTTTTATTAGACGGTCACTTTGCAGGTTTTGGCTTTGGAGACCGGCTGAACGAAAAGATGTGCACTTTGCATAATGTAAAAACAACCCATGATGTAAACGGCTCCCTTTTCCTTTTCATCAGGTACTTTTTAGCAAATGAATACCCGGATGCGGAATACATGAATTTTGAAGATGATATGGGACTGGAAGGCTTGCGCATTGCCAAGAAAAGGCTGAATTTCTGGGGTAAGATTGAAAAATACGGCAGCTAAAAAATACGGCTGCCGTATATTTTCATACTTTTTTGTATATAAACTTGACTTGATGTTCAAAATATGATATATTCAATTTTGCGACTGAGGTCTTTTTTTTATGTGTAAAAATGCAAATAATATAATATAATTAATAAATGTTAATATTACGAAGGGAACGTTGCTCACAGTGTCCCGGAACAGGAGGTGTTTAAATGAGGACCAGGATTACATTGGCTTGTACGGAATGTAAGCAGAGAAACTACAACACGATGAAGAACAAGAAGAATGACCCGGACAGATTGGAATTGAACAAGTACTGCAGGTTCTGCAGAAAACATACCGTTCATAAGGAAACAAAATAAAAACAAATTGTGTATAAGAGGATGTGAGAAACCATGGCAGAAGTTGCAAAACAGACGAAGAAAAATGCAGCGTTTTCCAAAGTTGCAAGATACTTTCGGGAAGTGAAGGCAGAGTTAAAGAAAGTCGTCTGGCCAACACGCAAACAGGTTCAGAACAACACCATTGTCGTTATCATTTCAATTTTAATTGTGGGTGTTGTAATTTGGACTCTTGATATTCTTTTTAGTGGAGGATTGAATTTTCTCATTAAGTAAAAAAGGAGGAAGGGAAGCTCAAAAATTGCTTCTTACTACTTATGGCGACGGAAGATGCAAAATGGTATGTTGTGCATACATACTCCGGATATGAAAACAAGGTCAAAGCAAATATTGAAAAAATAGTAGAAAACCGTGGCTTGCAAGACCAGATACTTGAGGTGCAAGTACCGGTAGAAGAAGTTATTGAAACAAAGGACAATAAAAAAAGGGTCGTATTGAAAAAAATTTTTCCGGGGTACGTAATCATTAAGATGGTGATGACGGATGAAAGCTGGTATCTCGTACGGAATACGCGGGGTGTGACCGGCTTTGTTGGACCTGGTTCCAAGCCTGTTCCCATTTCTGAAGAGGAAGTAAAAGCAATGGGCATTGATGTAGGGCTTCCTCGGGTCAATTTCCAGGTTGGGGATAGTGTTAAAGTTGTCTCCGGACCTCTTGAGAATTTCATTGGAGTAATTGAAGAAATCAATCCGGAAAAGAAGAAAGCAAAGGTAATCATATCCATGTTTGGACGTGATACTCCTGTAGAGCTGGATTTTAACCAGATAGAAGGATTGATTTAGCAGAAGGTAACTGCAGTTAGCGTTGATAAGAATTGTGTTATAAGGAGGTGCAAACGATGGCCAAGAAAGTTACAGGTATTATAAAACTACAAATTCCTGCAGGTAAAGCAACACCGGCACCGCCAGTTGGTCCGGCTCTCGGTCAGCATGGTGTAAACATCATGGCATTTTGTAAAGAGTTTAATGAGAGAACGGCAAAGGACGCAGGCCTGATTATTCCTGTAATCATCACCGTGTATCAAGACAGGTCTTTTACCTTTGTTACAAAGACTCCTCCGGCAGCCGTACTGCTGAAAAAAGCGTGCAAGATTGAAAGCGGTTCCGGAGAACCAAATAAGACAAAGGTTGCAAAAATTTCAAAGGAGACCCTTCGCCAGATTGCTGAGCAAAAAATGCCCGATTTGAATGCAGCAAGCATTGAAGCTGCAATGAGCATGATTGCAGGGACAGCAAGAAGCATGGGTATTGTAGTGGAAGACTAATAGCAGCTGTTTGAAAACAGTGGGAGGAAAAAAATTCCGTATTAACCACAGAAGGAGGATAATGTAGTGAAAAGGGGAAAGAAGTATTTAGAAAGTGCTAAGCTCGTAGATAGAACCAAGTTGTATGAACCTAAAGAAGCTTTTGAATTGATTAAAAAGATTGCCAAGGCTAAGTTTGATGAGACAGTGGAAGCCCATATAAAACTGGGTGTTGACTCCCGTCATGCAGACCAACAGGTAAGGGGCGCAGTAGTTTTACCCCATGGAACAGGTAAAACCGTAAAGGTGCTCGTGTTTGCAAAAGGCGATAAAGCAAAAGAAGCGGAAGAAAACGGTGCTGATTATGTAGGTGCTGAAGAACTGGTAGAAAAGATTCAAAAAGAAAACTGGTTTGATTTTGACGTGGTGGTTGCTACCCCTAACATGATGGGAATAGTAGGCCGCCTGGGAAGACTTTTGGGTCCGAAGGGGCTAATGCCTAACCCCAAGGCCGGTACCGTTACCATGGATGTAGGAAAGGCAATCAAGGATATCAAAGCCGGTAAGATTGAATACAGATTGGATAAGACAAACATAATTCACTGCCCGATTGGCAAGGTTTCTTTTGACCAGGAAAAGTTGACCGAAAACTTCAAAACATTGATGGGTGCTATTATTAAAGCTAAACCGGCAGCTGCAAAGGGTCAGTATTTAAGAAGTGTAGTAGTTGCTTCTACCATGGGTCCCGGTATAAAGATTAATCCGGCAAAAGTTGTTGATTAAAATGGTTCTTGACAATGGGATACATTAGTGATATAGTTTCCTTGTTATAAAAATGAATATGTGTTCCGTAGACAGTAGGTGCGTTAAGCTTAATAGGTAAACATCCTACCGAGGAGAGAAAGAGTATGATACAAGGTGTATGATACAGGGGTTCTCTATGTCTACGGGTAGGGGGCCCTTTTTAATTGGTATATATTTTTGTGATGTTGTAGGATGTGCAACATGCGGTAAAATCTTTACTGGGGAGGTGTTAAAGTGCCAAGTAAAAAAATACTTGAACAAAAAAAGCAGGCGGTTCAGGAACTGGCAGAGAAAATGTCGAGAGCGAGTTCCGGTGTACTGGTTGATTATAGAGGATTAACCGTTGAGCAAGATACCGTTCTTAGAAACAGGCTGAGGAAGGCTGGAGTCGAGTACAAGGTTGTAAAGAATACACTGACGCGGCTTGCAGCAAAACAAACCGGACTTGACGAACTAGACCCATTCTTGCACGGTCCTACTTCTCTGGCATTGACCTATGATGATCCTGTGGCGGCAGCCAAGGTGTTAAGCGAATATGCGAAGGAAAACGATAAGCTTGAAATTAAAGTTGGCTTTATTGAAGGCAGAATTATTGATGCAAAGGAAGTCAAAGCATTAGGAGAACTTCCGCCTAAAGAAGTGCTTATTGCAAGGGTGCTGGGAGGATTCAACGCACCTATTGCAGGCTTTGTTAACGTATTGAGTGCAAACATCAGAGGCCTTGCAGTTGCGCTGAAAGCAATTGCGGATAAAAGGGCTCAGGCCGGAGAGGCGTAAGAAAAATTAATTAAAATAAAAAATGGAAATTGGGAGGTATTTTAAAATGGCAAGTGAAAAAGTAACCAAGTTAATTGAAGATGTAAAATCACTGACTGTATTAGAATTATCCGAATTGGTAAAGGCTCTTGAAGAAGAGTTTGGAGTATCCGCAGCCGCTCCTGTAGCAGTTGCAGCAGGTCCTGTACCAGCGGCAGCAGCAGCCCCGGCTCAGGAAGAAAAGACAGAATTTGACGTTGTTCTTGCAAATGCCGGTGCTCAAAAGATTAAGGTTATCAAGGTTGTTCGCGAATTAACCGGTTTAGGATTAAAGGAAGCTAAGGACCTGGTTGACGGCGCACCAAAGACTGTTAAGGAAAATGTACCAAAAGAAGAAGCAGAAGCTATGAAAGCAAAACTCACCGAAGCAGGAGCTACTGTTGAGCTTAAGTAAGATGCTTATAATAAAAACTAACAAAAAAAACATCCTTCGAGGATGTTTTTTTGTTATTAATAAATCAATATAAGCATTGACTATTTTCCCATACTATGTTAAAATCATTGATTGTATTGTAATTAGTTGCTATTTTTTATTTATAGTAGCAATACATACTTTTCCCTATTTGAATTATATCATAAATGAATAAGCAAGGCAATATTTGTTAATAATATTTTAGTGTGTTTATTTGCTATCACTTACATAAAATACATGTAATTTTAGTAAAAGTGTATGCAATTTTAATAAAAATATGTGTTGGTCAGAGGTGATCAGAATATGGTACGTCCTGAAGACATGGTGCGTCCTGTCAAGTTTGGAAGAAATATTAGAATGAGCTACTCGCGAATTGATGAAGTATTGGACATGCCAAATTTGATAGAAGTTCAAAAGAACTCCTACAAATGGTTCTTGGAAGAGGGTTTGAAGGAAGTATTTCGCGATGTATCTCCCATTACGGATTACACCGGTAATTTAATTCTTGAGTTTATAGATTATACCTTGGAAAACAATACAAAGTATTCGGTAGAAGAATGTAAGGAAAGAGATGCGACCTATGCAGCACCCCTTAAAGCAAAGGTTCGTTTAATCAATAAAGAGACGGGAGAAGTCAAGGAACAGGAAATCTTCATGGGAGATTTCCCATTGATGACGGAGCAGGGAACATTCATAATAAACGGTGCGGAAAGAGTAATTGTAAGCCAGTTGGTCAGATCACCCGGTATTTATTATTCAATGCAGATAGATAAAACAGGTAAGAAGCTGTTTTCGGCTACCGTTATTCCCAACCGGGGTGCATGGCTGGAGTATGAAACCGATTCAAATGATATATTTTATGTAAGGATTGACCGCACCCGTAAGCTTCCGGTTACGGTTTTAGTCCGTGCCCTGGGCTTTGGAACCGATGTAAGCATCATTGATCTGCTGGGCGAAGACGAGCGGGTATTGGCCACCATTGAAAAGGACAACACAAAGTCTGAGGAAGAAGCTTTATTGGAAATATATAAAAGGTTGCGCCCGGGAGAGCCTCCGACGGTGGAAAGCGCAAGAACCCTTTTATTTGGCTTGTTTTTCGATCCTAAAAGATATGATCTTGCAAAGGTTGGAAGATTCAAGTACAACAAAAAAATGTCATTGGCAGCAAGGATCGGCAATCGCAGGGCCTATGAAGATATAGTGGACCCGCGTACAGGGGAGACACTTGTTAAAGCAGGGCAAATAATCAGCCATGAAATGGCTGTTAAGATACAAAACTCGGGAATCAATTCGGTATACCTTGATGTGGAAGGTAAAAAGGTAAAGGTGCTGGGCAATGGAACCGTAGATCTGCAGGCCCATTTGGATTTTGATATATCGGATATGAATATAAATGAAAAGGTTCGGTATAAGGTATTAAAGGAGATATTGGAAGAAAATAAGGGAGAAGAGGAAATTCGTGCTGCAATAAAAGAAAAAATTGATGAGCTTATACCAAAGCACATAACCATTGAAGATATAATGGCGTCCATTAATTACAACAACAATTTGTCCTATGGAATAGGTAGTATAGATGATATTGACCACCTTGGGAACCGGCGCCTGCGCTCGGTGGGTGAGCTGCTTCAAAACCAGTTCCGCATAGGCCTTGCGAGGATGGAAAGGGTGGTCAGGGAAAGAATGACCATCCAGGACTTGGATATAGTGACCCCCCAGGCCCTGATTAATATACGGCCGGTAGCGGCAGCCATAAAAGAGTTCTTTGGCAGCAGCCAGTTGTCCCAGTTTATGGACCAGACCAATCCCCTGGCGGAGCTCACCCATAAAAGAAGGCTTAGTGCCCTTGGTCCCGGTGGATTGAGCCGTGAAAGGGCCGGTTTTGAAGTGCGTGACGTCCACCACTCCCACTATGGACGCATGTGCCCGATAGAGACACCGGAAGGACCCAATATTGGTTTGATAAGCTCCCTCAGTACATATGCACGGATTAATGAATACGGCTTCATTGAAGCACCCTATCGCCGCGTGGATAAGGAAAGAGGCGTTGTAACCGATGAAATTGTTTACATGACAGCCGATGAGGAAGATGAATATATAATTGCACAGGCAAACGAACCGCTGGATGAAGAAGGAAGATTTATAGATAAAAAGGTTACCGCACGGTTTAAGGAAGAAATACTTGAAGTGGAAGCGGATAAGGTGGATTTCATGGACGTTTCACCGAAACAGGTGGTATCGGTGGCAACGGCAATGATTCCGTTTTTGGAAAATGATGATGCCAACCGTGCACTGATGGGCTCCAACATGCAGCGCCAGGCAGTCCCGCTGCTTAGGACCGAATCCCCCATTGTGGGTACGGGAATGGAGTATAAGGCGGCAAGGGATTCGGGTGTAGTGGTCATATGCAAGGAAGACGGCATAGTGGAAAAAGTATCGGCAAATGAAATCATAGTACGCACCGACAGCGGCAGAAGAGATGTATACAAGCTTCTCAAGTTTAAGCGTTCCAACCAGGGTACCTGTATTAACCAAAGGCCCATTGTATCAAAGGGTGACAGGGTTGAAAAGGACATGGTTATTGCCGACGGCCCGTCCACCGATAACGGGGAAATAGCCCTTGGTCGGAATGTTTTGGTTGGTTTTATGACCTGGGAAGGCTACAATTATGAGGATGCCATATTGATTAGTGAAAAGCTGGTAAAAGAAGATATTTTTACATCCATTCATATAGAAGAATATGAAGCGGAAGCCCGGGATACAAAGCTGGGACCGGAGGAAATCACCCGTGATATTCCCAATGTGGGAGAAGATGCCCTGAAGGATTTGGATGAAAGAGGCATCATACGCATCGGAGCAGAAGTAAGATCGGGAGACATACTGGTAGGTAAGGTTACACCCAAAGGGGAAACGGAGCTTACAGCCGAAGAAAGGCTGCTTCGTGCCATATTTGGTGAAAAGGCAAGAGAGGTTAGGGATACGTCCCTGCGCGTACCCCATGGGGAAGCAGGAATTGTTGTGGATGTAAAGGTGTTTACCCGTGAAAACGGTGATGAACTGCCTCCGGGTGTAAATCAACTGGTGCGGGTATATATCGCACAAAAGAGGAAGATATCGGTAGGGGACAAGATGGCAGGGCGCCATGGTAACAAGGGTGTTATATCCCGCATACTGCCGGAAGAAGATATGCCTTTCCTGCCTGACGGCACACCCTTGGAGATAGTGCTCAATCCCCTGGGCGTACCTCCCCGTATGAACATAGGCCAGGTGCTTGAGGTCCACCTCGGGTACGCAGCTAAGGCATTGGGCTGGAAGATTGCCACACCCGTATTTGACGGGGCAACGGAAGAAAATATCATGGATACACTGGAACTGGCAGGCAAGGCGCGTGACGGTAAAAGCATATTATATGACGGAAGGACGGGAGAACAGTTTGATAACCGTGTAACGGTGGGATATATGTATATTCTGAAGCTGGCCCACCTCGTGGACGATAAGATCCATGCCCGTTCCACCGGCCCTTATTCCCTTGTGACCCAGCAGCCCCTGGGAGGAAAAGCCCAGTTTGGAGGACAACGTTTTGGCGAAATGGAAGTATGGGCATTGGAAGCTTATGGCGCAGCCCATACCCTGCAGGAGATACTCACCGTTAAATCGGATGATGTGGTAGGACGTGTGAAAACCTACGAGGCCATAGTAAAAGGTGAAAATGTTCCCGAGCCGGGCGTTCCCGAATCCTTCAAGGTATTGATAAAAGAGCTGCAGAGCCTTGGACTGGATATTAAGGTATTAAGCGAAGAAAATAAGGAAATAGAGATAAAAGAATCGGTGGATGATGACCTGGAAGACCTGACTGTAAACATAGAAGGCAGGGAGGACGAGGAAGTGCCTCTGACCGACTATGAGGAGCCGGAAGATTCGGGTGAAAATGAAGACCTGATTGATGACATTGATATTGATGCTTTAGGCGATACTCAATTTGATGATGACCTTACCGATAGTTTTGATTTTGATGAAGACAGCCTAAAGGATATTGAGGATGACGATGAAGAATTATAAGTAAGAAGGGAGCTAAAGCCATGTTTGAGTTTAACAATTTTCAAGCAATAAAAATTGGATTGGCTTCTCCAGAAAAAATTAGGGAATGGTCAAGGGGAGAAGTAAAGAAACCTGAGACGATTAACTACCGGACATTGAAGCCGGAGCGGGACGGACTGTTTTGTGAAAGAATCTTCGGTCCGCAAAAAGACTGGGAATGCCACTGCGGTAAGTATAAACGGATTAGATACAAGGGAATTGTATGTGACCGCTGTGGCGTGGAAGTAACCCGCTCAAAAGTGCGACGTGAACGGATGGGACATATTGAGCTGGCTGCTCCTGTATCTCACATATGGTATTTCAAGGGTATTCCCAGCAGGATGGGACTTATCCTTGATATGTCGCCCAGGGCGCTGGAAAAAGTACTGTATTTTGCATCCTATGTGGTAATAGACCCGGGTAACACCCCCCTTATGAAGAAACAGCTTCTTTCTGAAAAGGAATATCGGGATTGGACGGAAAAGTATGGTAATAAATTTGTTGCCGGAATGGGTGCGGAAGCCATTAAGAAACTGCTCCAGGAGATAGACCTGGATCAGCTATCCCAGGAGCTTAAGAAAGAGCTTAAAGAGGCAACGGGTCAAAAGAAGGTGCGAACCATCAAGCGCCTGGAAGTGGTGGAAGCTTTTCGAAAATCAGGTAACCGCCCCGAGTGGATGATACTTGATGTAATACCGGTTATTCCGCCGGAGCTGAGACCAATGGTACAGCTGGACGGAGGACGGTTTGCTACCTCCGACTTAAATGACCTGTACCGCAGGGTGATAAACCGCAACAACCGGTTAAAACGCCTTTTGGATTTGGGTGCCCCCGATATTATAGTGCGCAATGAAAAGAGGATGCTGCAGGAAGCAGTGGATGCGCTCATAGACAACGGCCGGAGGGGCAGACCGGTTACAGGTCCTGGAAACAGGCCTTTAAAATCCCTGTCGGATATGTTAAAAGGAAAACAAGGGCGTTTCCGTCAAAACCTCTTGGGTAAAAGGGTTGACTACTCAGGACGTTCTGTTATTGTCGTAGGACCTGAGCTGAAAATATACCAGTGCGGCCTGCCGAAAGAAATGGCGCTGGAGCTGTTTAAACCCTTTGTTATGAAGAAGCTGGTCAGCGACGGACTGGCTCATAATATAAAAAGTGCAAAAAGGATGATAGAAAGGGTAAAAAATGAAGTATGGGACGTGCTGGAACAGGTTATAAAGGAACATCCCGTACTGCTTAACCGTGCACCTACACTTCACAGACTGGGTATTCAGGCTTTTGAGCCCATATTGGTGGAAGGTAGAGCCCTGAAGCTTCATCCCTTGGTATGTACCGCATATAATGCAGACTTTGACGGGGACCAGATGGCAGTTCACGTACCCCTTTCTGCTGAAGCACAGGCGGAAGCAAGGTTCCTCATGTTGTCTGCCAACAACCTCCTGAAGCCACAGGATGGACGACCGGTTGTAGTGCCAACCCAGGATATGGTGCTGGGAAGCTATTACCTTACCCTGGAGAAAAAAGGAGCAAAAGGGGAAGGAAAGGTTTTCACTGATACAAACGAAGCCATACTTGCTTATGAGAGCGGGGTAGTGGACCTTCATGCTCCCATTAAGGTACGGGTATACAGGGAAGTAAACGGTGAAATGAAGAGCCGCATAATTGATGCAACGGTAGGAAGAATTATATTTAATGAAGCTATCCCTCAGGATTTGGGATATGTGGACCGTACCGACCCGGAAAAAATGTTTGATTTGGAGATCAATTTCCTGGTGGATAAGAAGCCCCTGGGCAAGATCGTGGACCGGTGCATACGCATCCATGGTACCACCGAGACGGCCATTGTACTGGATAAAATAAAGGCGCTGGGATTCAAGTATTCCACCAAGGGCGCTATTACAATCAGCGTATCGGATATGGAAATACCGGCTGCAAAGAAGGACTTGCTGAAAGAAGCAGAAGAAAGAGTAGAATACATCACCCGCCAGTATAAAAGGGGATTGATTTCCGATGATGAAAGATATAACCTGGTTATTTCAACCTGGAACCAGACGGTGGATAAGATCACAAATGCATTGATGGAAAACCTGGACCGGTTCAACCCAATATATATGATGGCCCATTCCGGTGCAAGGGGTAGCATAAACCAGATTCGCCAGCTTGCCGGGATGAGAGGGTTGATGGCCAATACATCGGGACGTACCATCGAAATACCTATCCGTGCAAACTTCCGTGAAGGCTTAAATGTATTGGAATACTTTATATCCACCCATGGGGCAAGAAAGGGTCTTGCAGATACCGCATTGAGGACTGCGGACTCGGGATACCTGACCCGCAGGTTGGTGGATGTCAGCCAGGATGTTATTGTACGGGAAGTTGACTGCGGCACTACGGAAGGCATTATTGCAGAAGACATAAGGGAAGGAAATGAAATAATAGAAGGACTGGAAGACCGCCTGCTGGGACGCTATACCATGGAAGATGTGGTTCATCCTGAAACAGGCGAGGTAATTGTACCAAAAGGGCACATGATAAATGATGATGATGCGGCTAAAATTGTAAGGGCGGGAGTAAAGAAGGTAAAAATCCGTTCAGTGCTTACCTGCCGCTCCAGGCATGGCGTATGTGCCAAGTGCTATGGCTCCAACCTGGCCACCGGGGAAGAGGTAAATGTCGGGGAAGCGGTAGGAATAATCGCTGCCCAGTCCATTGGTGAACCGGGTACGCAGCTTACCATGAGAACCTTCCATACCGGCGGTGTTGCAGGAGATGACATCACGCAAGGTTTGCCCAGGGTGGAAGAATTGTTTGAAGCCAGAAAACCAAAGGGCTTGGCAATAGTAGCAGAAATTTCAGGTGTGGTTAAGATAAGCGAATCAAAGAAGAAGAGGGAAGTCGTAATAACCAATGAAGAAACCGGCGAATCAAGGGTATACCTGATACCTTACGGTTCGCGTATTAAAGTACATGACGGGGACAGGGTTGAAGCAGCCGACGAACTGACCGAAGGGTCCGTTAATCCTCATGACATCCTGAAAATAAAAGGCGAGGCAGCCGTACAGGCATACATGATCCAGGAAGTGCAAAAGGTGTACCGCATGCAGGGTGTGGATATAAACGATAAACATATAGAAGTTATAGTACGCCAGATGATGCGCAAGGTAAAGATTGAAGACTCAGGGGATACGGATCTGCTGTTGGGCAGCCTGGTGGACATGTTTGAATATGAAGAAGCCAATAAAAAGGCTATTGAACAAGGCCTTAAGCCTGCAGTAGGTAAAAGGGTACTCCTTGGAATCACAAAAGCATCCCTTGCAACCGATTCCTTCCTGTCGGCAGCTTCCTTCCAGGAAACTACCCGCGTGCTCACGGAAGCAGCTATAAAGGGTAAGACCGATCCATTGCTTGGCCTGAAGGAAAATGTAATTATTGGCAAACTGGTACCTGTAGGCACGGGAATGTCCATTTACAGGGATATTAATGTGGAGGTTGTAAAGGAGTAGGGCAGTAAAAAATCCTTGACACCAATATTATGCGGTGATAGAATATTGCAGTGTGTGAAGTTAAATTACAATATTATTATGATATTGTGCTTTCGGGGGGATAATATTTAATGTTAGATGAACTCAAGAATGCCAATAAGGTTGTTGGTGCAAAGCAGTCGTATAGGGCAGCTGAAAACGGTAGGGTTCGAAAAGCGTTTATTGCACAGGATGCGGATGAGCGTGTAGTGGGGTCTTTTAAGAAACTCTGCAATGAACGGGGTATAACCATTGAATATGTGAACAGTATGAAGGAATTAGGTAAAGCTTGTAATATAGATGTTGGTTCTGCCGTAGCAGTAATTTTAAAATAAATCAACAAAAATAAGGGCAGCAGCGCATTATTGCCTGCTGCCAATCAAAATTAATAGAAGGAGGTGTACGGATGCCGACATTTAACCAGCTCGTAAGAAAAGGAAGAAAAACTGTTGAAAAAAAATCAACAGCTCCGGCTCTTCAAAAAGGGTTTAACACTTTAAAGAAAAGGGTAACAGATCAAAGTGCTCCGCAGAAAAGAGGGGTTTGCACTGTAGTAAAAACCATGACTCCTAAAAAACCTAATTCAGCATTGAGAAAAATCGCCAGGGTCAGGCTTACCAATGGTATTGAAGTATCAGCATATATCCCTGGAATTGGACACAACCTTCAGGAGCACAATGTGGTTCTAATCAGGGGAGGAAGGGTAAAAGATCTTCCTGGTGTAAGATACCACATTATACGTGGGACATTGGATGCAGCCGGTGTTGCAAAAAGAATGCAGGGCAGGTCCAAGTATGGAGCAAAGAAACCTAAGACAGCAGGTAAGTAATTACATTCGTGCGAAAGTACGATAAATTGAAATGAGTGCGGCGTACGGAGTTTATATATATAAATATAAATTGCAGTTGTCAGCACTTACAGCAAAACAAGTGTATATTGGATACACGTGTTTTGTTGAGTACCTGTGATAATTTTTTATCATGAAAAGGAGGGAAGAAAGTGCCGAGAAGAGGATATGTTGCAAGAAGAGATGTATTACCGGATCCAATTTACAATAGTAAGGTTGTTACAAAACTAATCAACAATGTGATGTTGGATGGTAAAAAGGGTGTAGCCCAGTCCATAGTATATAATGCCTTTGATATTATAAGGACAAAGACAGGAAAAGATCCTATAGAAGTTTTTGAACAGGCCATGAACAATGTAATGCCGGTTCTTGAAGTTAAAGCGCGCAGGGTAGGTGGAGCGACGTACCAGGTACCGGTTGAAGTACGGCCGGAACGCAGACAAACACTGGGATTAAGATGGATTACCTTGTATGCCCGCAATCGCGGTGAAAGGACCATGAAAGAAAGGCTTGCCGCCGAGATCATGGATGCTGCCAATAACATGGGCGGTGCGGTGAAGAAGAAAGAAGATACACATAAGATGGCAGAAGCAAACAAGGCTTTTGCTCATTACAGGTGGTAGAAGGAAGACAGCTAGATGGGACATTTTAATATTTTATGTATAAAAAAAGAATCATCATTTAAAATAAGAAACAGGGAAAACAGAAAATTAGGCAATCAGGCGATGCAATACTCTCCTTCTTGCCATTCTCACTCCCCATTAACGAAGAAAGGAGGAGTTCTGTGCCAAGAGAATTTCCATTAGAAAAAACCAGAAATATAGGCATTATGGCTCACATTGATGCTGGTAAAACGACCACTACAGAAAGAATATTGTTCTACACCGGTAGAGTGCATAGGATTGGTGAAACTCATGAAGGTTCTGCTACGATGGACTGGATGGAACAAGAGCAGGAAAGAGGTATTACCATTACTTCGGCTGCAACAGCAGCACAATGGTTGGGGCATAGGATAAATATAATTGACACACCAGGACACGTTGATTTTACCGTAGAAGTTGAAAGATCCCTCCGCGTTCTTGATGGATCCGTAACAGTATTCTGTGCCAAAGGGGGAGTTGAGCCTCAGTCGGAAACAGTTTGGCGCCAGGCCGACAAGTACGGAGTTCCTCGTATCGCCTATGTGAATAAGATGGACATCATGGGAGCTGATTTTTATAACGTTGTTGAAATGATGAAGGATCGTCTGAAATGTAATGCGGTTCCCATTCAATTGCCCATAGGCAGCGAAGATTCTTTCAAGGGTATAATTGACTTGGTGGAAATGAAAGCATATGTTTATTATGATGATCTAGGTAAAGATATCCGGGAAGAAGAGATTCCGGAAGATATGCTGGATCAGGCTGAATTTTATAGGGCTCAATTACTTGAAGCAGTTGCAGAACAAGATGAAGAACTTATGATGAAGTACCTGGAAGGTGAAGAATTAACTACGGAAGAAATCAAGAAAGGCATCCGCATAGGTACTATTAACGTAAGCATGATTCCTGTGCTATGCGGTACTTCCTATAGAAATAAGGGTGTGCAAAAACTGTTGGATGCCATAGTGGATTATCTGCCGTCACCGTTGGATATACCTGCAATTAAAGGGGTTGTTCCCGGTACGGATGGTAAAGAAGAAGTACGCCATGCCAGTGATGACGAACCCTTTGCCGCATTGGCATTTAAAATTGCAACCGACCCTTATGTAGGTAAGCTTTGTTTCTTCCGTGTGTACTCGGGTACTTTAAAATCCGGGTCCTATGTTCTTAATTCGGTAAAAGGCAAAAAGGAACGCATAGGTCGTATACTTCGGATGCATGCAAATCACCGCCAGGACATTGACGTTTGCTATGCCGGGGATATTGCTGCAGCTGTTGGGCTGAAGGAAACCACTACCGGGGATACCCTTTGCGATGAAGCCCATCCTATTATCTTGGAATCCATGGAGTTCCCGGAACCGGTTATAAAGGTTGCCATTGAGCCCAAGACAAGGGCAGGCCAGGAAAAGATGGCTATTGCACTGGCCAAGCTTGCGGAAGAGGACCCAACCTTTAAAACCTATACCGATCCGGAGACGGGCCAGACTATTATTGCAGGAATGGGTGAACTGCACCTGGAGATAATTGTTGACCGTCTGATGAGGGAATTCAAGGTTGAGGCCAATGTGGGCAAACCCCAGGTTTCCTATAAAGAAACAATCCGCAAAGCGGTTAAGTCTGAGTATAAATATGTAAGGCAGTCCGGAGGTAAAGGACAGTATGGACATGTGTTCCTTGAAATTGAGCCATTAGAACCCGGCAAGGGCTACGAATTTGTAAATAAAATTGTGGGCGGTGTTATTCCAAAGGAATATATTCCCGCAGTTGATGCCGGTGTACAGGGCGCAATGCAGACCGGTGTTCTGGCAGGCTTTAATGTGGTAGATGTAAGGGTAACCTTGTATGACGGTTCATACCATGAGGTTGACTCCTCGGAAATGGCATTTAAGATTGCAGCTTCCATGGCCTTTAAGGAAGGATGCAAAAAAGCCGATCCGGTGTTACTGGAGCCTATTATGAAAGTGGTTGTTACCGTTCCTGAAGAATACATGGGCGATGTAATGGGAGATTTGAATTCCCGCAGAGGCCAGATTCAAGGGATGGAAGCACGACCGGGGGCACAGCAGATTACTGCATTTGTCCCGCTGGCAGAAATGTTTGGCTATGCTACCACATTGCGTTCCAAGTCCCAAGGTAGGGGAACGTTTAGCATGGAGCCAAGCCATTTTGAAGAAGTACCTAAGAACATACAAGAGGCCATCATCACCACAAGGGCAAAAAGACGGGATTAATGCTTTATTGAACTGTATTGTTAACTTTTTCTTGCATTTTTCCAAAGATAGTAATACAATAATGTTTAAATAAAATGTAAAATATAAAATTGAAATATTATCATGGGGTGGGAGAAAGATGTCCTGCCACCAGAAGAAGGAGGATATTAAAAATGGCAAAAGCTAAGTTCGAGAGAACAAAACCTCACGTAAACGTTGGTACAATTGGTCACGTTGACCACGGTAAAACTACTTTGACAGCAGCTATCACCAAGGTTTTAGGATTGATGGGAAAGGCAAACTTCATGGCTTACGACCGGATCGACAAGGCTCCTGAAGAAAAAGAAAGAGGTATCACCATCTCTACAGCTCACGTTGAGTATGAAACAGATAAAAGACACTATGCACACGTTGACTGCCCGGGACATGCTGACTATGTTAAGAACATGATCACCGGTGCTGCACAGATGGACGGTGCAATCCTTGTTGTTTCTGCAGCCGATGGTCCGATGCCTCAGACAAGAGAACACATCCTTCTTGCAAGACAGGTTGGTGTTCCATATATAGTTGTATTCATGAACAAAGTAGATATAGTTGATGATGAAGAGCTGCTTGAGCTGGTCGAAATGGAAGTAAGAGAATTGCTGAACGAATACGAATTCCCGGGAGACGATATTCCGATCGTAAAAGGTTCTGCTTTGGTTGCTCTTGAATCTTCATCCAATGATCCAAATGCTCCGGAATATGCTCCAATACTGCAGTTGATGGAAGAAGTTGACAAATATATTCCGACACCCGAAAGAAAGACCGATATGCCTTTCCTGATGCCTGTGGAAGACGTATTCTCCATCACAGGACGTGGTACTGTTGCAACGGGTAGAGTAGAAAGAGGAACATTAAAGCTTTCCGATGAAGTAGAAATTGTTGGTTTGACTGACGCTCCAAGAAAAGTAGTTGTAACCGGTATCGAAATGTTTAGAAAAGTTCTTGATCAAGCTCAAGCCGGTGATAATATCGGAGCACTTTTAAGAGGTGTTCAGAGAAACGAAATTGAAAGAGGACAAGTACTTGCAAAACCTGGCAGCATAAAGCCTCATACCAAGTTTAAAGGAGAAGTTTACGTATTGACCAAAGAAGAAGGTGGAAGACATACTCCTTTCTTCAACAATTACAGACCTCAGTTCTATTTCAGAACGACTGACGTTACAGGCGTTATCCAACTGCCTGAAGGCGTTGAAATGTGCATGCCTGGTGATAACGTGAATATGTCGGTAGAGCTGATCACTCCTATTGCTATTGAGGAAGGATTACGCTTTGCTATCCGTGAAGGCGGAAGAACCGTTGGTTCCGGAGTTGTAACAAG
>JAAYHJ010000016.1 GCA_012735465.1 Clostridiaceae bacterium | reverse complement strand
GGACACACCCGTTCCCATTCCGAACACGGAAGTTAAGCTTCGCAGTGCCGATGATACTTGGGGGGCGACCCCCTGGGAAAGTAGGTCGCTGCCGGATTCACAAAAAACGGTTTTTACCTTGTTTTATAGCAGGTAAAAACCGTTTTTCTTTTTGCTTTTTAGGCTTGCTTTTGTTGACGTCATCTGATTAGGGTATATATAATAGAAATGGAATTGAGGTGAGATTAGTTGGCTTGGTTAAACTGGGATGATTTAGAGAAACAATGTTGCCAATGTACAAAATGTGCATTATCGCAGTCAAGGAAAAAAGTTGTGTTTGGTGAAGGTAATAGGAATGCTTCTTTAATTTTTGTAGGTGAGGGTCCGGGAGCAGATGAGGACAGCACGGGAAGACCTTTTGTAGGCAGGGCAGGACAGCTGCTAACGAAGGGTATTGAAGCAATAGGTTTAAAAAGGGAAGATGTGTTTATTGCAAATATTGTAAAGTGCAGGCCGCCTGGGAACAGGGTTCCATTGGAAGAAGAGGCTCAGGCATGTATACCTTACCTTAGGAATCAGGTAGCCTTAATAAAACCCAGGATAATTGTATGTCTTGGTGCCACAGCTATGAAATATATTATAGATAATAATGCTCGGATTAGCGAAATACGGGGACAGTGGATAGAAAGAAAAGGGTACTGGCTTATTGCTACCTTTCATCCGGCAGCATTACTGAGGGACGAATCAAAAAAAATTCCTTTCTGGCAGGATTTAAAAAAAGTGAAAGAAAAAATAAATGAGCTGTCAGCCGGTAATTTATTGTGATTATGTGTAAAATAAATAAAGTAAATTTATTTTATGAGAGCGAGGAACGGTCTTTGGATAAAGAGAAACCAATAAGTAAACTGTATGAAGAATACATAAAAGAATATAAAGATAGGGAAGTTGTTTTAGGAGAAGGTAATGTCGACTCCCTATTAATGCTGGTTGGTGAAGCTCCCGGCAAGGAGGAAGTAAGGTTGTCCAGACCCTTTGTCGGTATGGCCGGGAAAAACCTTGATGAATTTTTAAATATACTGGGTATGGATAGAAATGAACTGTATATTACAAATGCCATTAAGTATAGGCTGTCAAAAATAAATCCAAAAACCGGGAGATTGGTTAATCGTCCTGCAACAATGGAAGAAATACAAAAAAACAGGGAATATCTTATAAAAGAAATATTAATTATTAATCCCCGTTACATTGTTACCTTAGGAAATGTTCCTTTAAAAGCAATAACTGGTGAGAACAATATAAAAATTGGAGATGTTCATGGTGAAGTGAGAAAACAATTGCTAATGGACAGGGAATATAAATTATTTCCCCTTTATCATCCTGCCAGCATCATATATGACAGAAGTTTAAGAGAAACTTATATAAAAGATATTGAAAAACTAAAGAAAATTTTAAGAGGTGATTTAAGTGAATACGGTGCAAAGGCGAAATAAGATTACTGAAATACTGGAAGAAGAGCCTATTGCAATCAGCGGTTCACAACTGGCGTCCATGTTAGGTGTCAGCCGGCAGGTTATTGTCCAGGACATTGCAGTATTAAGAGCTGCCGGTGTGGATATAATTGCTACTCCGCAAGGGTATATGCTTAACAGACTTGAAAAAGGTGGATTTCGCAAAACCATTGTAAGCAAACATGAAAAGGAACATATAAGGGATGAACTGATTACTATTGTAGATGAAGGAGGAACGGTCATTGATGTTATTGTGGAGCATAGTATTTACGGGCAGATTTGCGGTAATATAATGGTCAGCTCAAGAAGAGATGTGGATGATTTTATTGATAAAATCTGCAAAGAAGATGTAAAGCCCCTTTGTGATCTTACCGGTGGTATACATTTACATACCATAGAGTGTAAAAATGAAGAAGTAATGGCCAGAATAGAAGAAAAATTATTTCAAAAGGGATACTTGATAAGATAAATAAAATGTGTTATATTTTTTCTATTAGGTGACAAGACAGGTGTAAATGCACAAAGGGGGCCAGTTTATGGGTAAACAAAAAAAAGTAAAAAAGCCAGGTAAAAAGGAAGGATTTCTGAAAAGAAAAAACATCGAGTTTTCTGTAAAAAGATATGGGATTGACGCATTGAGTGCAATGGCTTTTGGGTTGTTTTCTTCATTGATTGTAGGTCTTATATTGGAACAATTGGGAAAAGGATTTAATATTCCGGTTTTGGTTTCTCTGGCAGGAGTTGCAAAAGTATTGATGGGCCCTGCCATTGGAATTGCGGTAGCAGTGGGTTTGAAGGCACCCAACTTGGTAGCTTATTCCTCTGCAATAACAGGAGCAGTAGGTGCCCAGGCTCTATATTTATTGGATGGCAGTTCAGCCCTTTTTACACTGCCGGGTGAACCGGTCAGTGCTTTTATTGCAGCAGCAATAGGTGCTGAATTTGGAAAAATGATTTCCGGAGAAACAAAGGTGGATATAGTTTTAGTGCCTTCGGTTACCATTATAACAGGTGGTTTGGCCGGATTATTTGCAGGACCTTTCATGGCATCGGTTATGACTCAAATAGGCAATTTTATAAACTTTGCTACTACCCAGAAACCCATTATCATGGGTATACTTGTTTCGGCTACCATGGGTATCGTGCTTACGCTACCTATTAGCAGTGCTGCATTGGCCATTTCTCTTAAACTGTCCGGGCTGGCTGCCGGGGCAGCTACCGTTGGATGTGCATCGCATATGATTGGTTTTGCTGTAGCAAGTTTCAGAGAAAATGGTTTTGCCGGATTGATTGCACAAGGAATAGGAACGTCAATGCTCCAGGTTCCAAATACCATTAAAAACCCTAAGATATGGATACCTCCAGTATTGACCAGTATAATACTGGGACCTATTGCCACAGCTGTATTTGGTATGAAAAATATTCCTGCAGGTGCCGGAATGGGCACATCAGGATTGGTTGGACAAATTACCACGTTTAGCAGCGATGCAATGGGCACAGGTTTTGATGTATTTATAAAAGTGCTTCTAATGCATTTTATATTTCCTGCTATTTTATCTTTCATTTTTTCAGAAATTTTAAGAAAGATAAACTGGATAAAATATGGGGATATGAAGCTTGAATTATAGCAGAATCATAAAGAAAGAACAGTTATATGGTTGGACAGCAGTACAACCGTATAACTGTTCTTTTGTATATAAATTAATATGCACCGACATATACCCGAACTTTTTTGAGAATAAAACGTCTAAACAGTCAGTTTTGACAAATATAAACCTAAATAAATAATAACTAAAAAAATAATATATTCTTGCTTTTTTTATTATTGCAATATATGCATCTAAAAAGTACAATATTTATATAGATAAAGTATGAATAGTAAAGTTTTGGGAGGCTTCCTAATGAATAATCAAATAAACAAGTATGAACAACAACGGAATAGACGGCAGGTAAATCCACGTATTATTAAATATGGACTTATGTATTTTTTAATTATTTTTATTATATCTTCGGCTTACATAGGATGGAGTGCTTATAGCCTGCTTAATCACTCTAAAATTTACTCGGGAGTATACATTGGTGATTTACATGTAGGAGGAAAAACAAAAGATTCAGTTATTGAAAATTTCCCAAAGATATATCAGCAGGAATTGGATGAACGGGTCATAAGAATTTCGAGCAAAGGAAAATCAATAGAATTTACTTGTAAGGAAATAGACGCAACCTATGATATAGAAAATGCCGTATCCCAAGCCTTTGATGTTGGCCGGTACGGTAATATTTTCAGTAGGATTGCTACCATATCTAATGCCAAGAAAAATAAAGTGATTATCCCGTTAAAAATAAAAGTGGATTTGGATAAAGTTGAATCTAAAATTAAAGAATTAGCAGAACAAGTAGATGTACCTGTTAAAGAATATCAAACAATGATAGAAGGGGATCGTTTGGTAGTTATTAACGGAGTAAGCGGGGAAAGGATTAATATATCTGAGGCAGTAAGTATTGTTTTAAATGCCGTAAATTCCAAAAACATAAATAATGTCGAATTACCCCTGGAAACGGTGGAACCGGAAAAAGTTGATGTAGATAAGTTATATGAACAAATATACAAAGAACCTGAAGATGCCCGTTATGAGATTAAAAATTATAGAATTCAAGTTATCCCCCATAAAGCAGGTATTTCCTTTGATAAGGCGGAAGCAGAAGAAATAATTAAAAATCACCAATCGGAAGGTGAGAAATACTACATACCCCTTTCATTTACACAGCCGACAGTATTGCAGGAATACATTGAAAAAAATTTGTTTAAAGATAAATTCTCCAGCTTTACCACTTCTTTTAGTGTAAGCTATGCTGAAAGAATTCATAATATTAATCTGGCAGGGAATGCAATTAACGGAACGGTTATTGGACCGGGAGAAGTGTTTTCATATAATGATGTGGTAGGGGACAGAACGTACGAGACAGGCTATAAAAATGCAAAAATTTATGTTGGTGGACAAATAGTAGATGGAGTAGGAGGAGGAATCTGTCAGGTTTCTACAACATTATACAATGCGGCGCTCTTTGCAGACCTTGAGATTGTTAACCGGTACAATCACTCAATGACGGTTTCTTACGTTCCTCCGGGGCAAGATGCTGCAGTTGCCTACGATGTATTGGATTTAAAATTTAGAAACAATACGGAATGGCCCATAAGAATTGATTGTATAATCCGGGGAGGAAATATTACCTTTGAAATATGGGGAACAAAGAACGGTGTTAATAAAACAATCGAAATTGAAAACAAGATTATAAAAACCGTTCCTTTTACGACTAAATATGTTGATGATCCTGGGTTGGAAGAAGGAAAAACGGTAGTCCAGCAAAATGGTGCTAATGGATATGTAGTGGATACCTATAAGATTACAAAAATAGATGGCCAGGTGGTTAGCAGAAAAAAAATTTCTACAAGCAGTTATATGCCGATTGAGCACATTGTAAAAAGAGGAACAAAAAAGGTGGAAGCACCTGGAGATGTTAAATCGGAGAATGTAACAAAGCCTGACACCCAGCCTGAGCAGCAAAATACAGCACCCCAGGAAGTTCAGGGGGATGAGGACTCCGCTGATATTCCTTCCAATGCAGAATAAACTGCTGTACAATAAAGTATAGTTAAATTTGGTATATCGCATTTTGATGCTCCTTTTCTTAGTCAAGAAAAGGAGCTGTTTTTTTATCCATCTGTTTCCACTGGAAAAAAGGTTTACATAATGTTATTATTAAATTAATGCTATTTTGTGAGGGGAGTGATAATATGAAGAAGTTTTTAAATATTAATAATATATTGTGCATTATTGCTTTTTTAGGGATATTCTTTATTGCTCCGTTAAGCACTTATGCTTTTCAGATAGAAGAGAGCTTTTTTATGCAGGATATTACGGGACACTGGGCTGAGGAAAGCATTACTGAACTGACATACATGGGTGTACTAAAAGGAGACGGTAAAAACTCCAATCCGGACAAGATGGTTACCCGGGCAGAATTTATGGCTATGTTGGTAAGGGCTTTAGATTATAAAAAAAGTGATATAAAGGGCAGAGTATCTTTCAGTGATGTAAAACCTGAGGATTGGTATTATGAAACAGTGGCAATTGCAGAAGAAAAGGGTATTACAAAGGGGAATCCCGATGGTACGTTTTCGCCGAACAAGAAGATAAGCCGTGAAGAAATCGTGCTTGTACTTGTAAGGGCTATGGGTCTTCAGGATAAAACCTCATCAGGTGCTTCAAATTTCAGGGATATTAAAAAAGACTATCCTTACAAAGCACAGATTGATGCAGCTGTAAGCAGTGGAATAATAAGCGGATATGAAGATAATACTTTTAGACCTAATAACTATGCTTTAAGAGCAGAAGCAGCAATTATGATAAGCAGGATGCTAAACAATAAGGATGTACAAAATGTAAATGATGAAAAGAAGGATATCCAGCAATTCATACAGGAATATATGAATAGTTACCTTGAAAGCAAAAATGCGGGAAAGAATGAATTTAGTTTCAATATGCAGTATTCGGTAGGAAAAGAATTAGATGAGAACAATGTAAAATCGCAAGCTATAGACTTGTTTAATGAAAAAGGAATAAACGTAAGAGAAACCCACCAGAATATACAGATACGTATTGATACGGTATCAAGGTATACCGCAAAGGCTACTGTAAGGTATGATGTAACCTATACCCGAACTTTTGATAAGGGTGCAAACAGGGTGAAGGACTATAAAGGAGAAAAAATCATATACCTTTGGAAGTTAAGTGATGGATGGAAAATATATGATACTGAAAGCAGATTGTATCAGGATAAAAAAATTAACCTTACCTGGGAACAGGTAGCGGTTAAAACTCCGGATATGTCAGGAGTGGACCCTATGGAAGGACTAAATGTTATTTCCCCTACATGGTTTGAATTAAGATCGGATAAGAGCAGCCTTGGGGTAAAAAGCAGTGACCCGCAGGTTTTTAATAACCGGCAGGGAAGCATTTACATGGTTGATATGGGGGATAACAAATATATTCAGTGGGCTCATAAAAATGGTTATGATGTATGGGGATTGTTTAGAAATGAATTTGACATAGATGTTGCCAATAAAGTATTAAATGACAGCAATTCAAGAAGGAAAATTATTGAGCTATTGATAGAGTATACTAAAAAGTATCAGCTGGATGGTATTAACGTAGATTTTGAAAATGTGTATTATTCTGACAGGCACAAATTGTCTCAAATGGTCAGGGAAATGGCTGTGGTTCTAAGGGAACTGGGGGTTATAACGTCGGTGGATGTTACAAAAATTGAGCCTACCAGCTTGAACTGGTCCATGTGCTATGACCGACGGGCCCTTGGTAAAGCTGCTGATTACGTGGTTCTTATGGCTTATGACCAAAACGGCAGTTGGAGCAAAAAAAGCGGGTCGGTAGCCCAGTATAGCTGGGTGGAAAGTGGGTTGAAAGAGGTACTGGAACAGGTGCCGAGAGAAGAACTGCTGTTAGGACTGCCCTTGTATACCCGTTTATGGGAAGAACAGAATGGAAAAGTAGTAAAGACAACGGCTATTTCAATGCAAACGGCACAGGATTTGGTAAGACAAAATAATGCAAATATATATTGGGATAATCAGAGCGGACAGTATATTGCTTCCTATAGCATCAATAATAAGTCATATAAAATATGGATGGAAGATACAAAATCCATAGGACTGAAGGCATCCCTGGTACACAAGTATTCCCTTGCAGGAGTTGCCAGCTGGAGAAGAGGTTTTGAAACGCCGGATATATGGCCTGTTTTAAATAAAACTCTAAACGGTTATGATGGCTACGAAGATTGGCTAAAAGATAATACCGCAAAGTAATGGGAAAATAGTTACGCATTAAAGTGCGTAACTATTCTTGTTTTTGTCACCCTCTATACATAAACCCATATAATGATACTGAATAAATAGTTTGTCAAGAAAATGTAAAGGAGGTTTGGAAATGTATAATTATAATTATTATCAAGATTATATGCAGAGGTACTATCCTCATATGATGGACTATGAACCAATGAGATATCCGGATGTTTATTATGTTGTTTATCCCATGGTCAGAAGGAAATGCGAGGAAATGGATAATCCTTATAACCCAATGATGTATCCATATCCCAGCTATGAAATTGTAGAAGCTGCAGCAGATGAAATTTTTTATGAATGCAGGGACAAATACCCTGAAATGCTAAGGGATTATGAGATAACATCCGAAGGTGCGACACAACAAATTATTGGAAGACGACGACTTTTTAGAGATTTAATAAGCATCTTGCTGATTCGGGAATTGTTGCAGAGAAGAGGGTATGGACCGGGTTATGGTTATGGTCCGGGATATGGCCTTGGATATGGGCCAGGCTATGGCGCGGGTCCTTATGCATATTAGAAAAATAATTCCTTGCTAATTTTCTTATTTCCCTTGATATGCTCTTGACACGAACAGTTGTTTCATGTATTGTGAAAAGAGCATATCAGATAAAAAAAACAAGGTGGGGGTACAAGTGGGAAAAGAAATAAAGAAGTCCGAATATGGTAATGAAAGCATATCTGCCCTTAAAGGTGCTGATCGGGTACGTTTACGTCCTTCAGTTATTTTTGGATCCGATGGAATTGAAGGATGCCAGCATTCGTTTTTTGAAATACTATCCAATTCCATTGATGAGGCAAGGGAGGGTTATGGGGATGTAATCGAGGTTACCCGTTTTAAAGATCACTCTATAATGGTTAAGGACAAGGGCAGGGGTATTCCCGTCGATTATAATACAAAAGAGCAAAGATATAATTGGGAGCTGGTTTTCTGTGAGCTGTATGCCGGAGGTAAATACAATAATAATGAAAATGAAAATTATGAGTTTAGTTTAGGATTAAATGGGTTGGGTTGTTGTGCAACCCAGTGCAGTTCTGAGTACATGGATGTTTTTGTCTATCGGGACGGATTTAAATACAGCTTGCATTTTGAAAAAGGAGAAAACATAGGTGGACTAAAAAAAGAACCCTGTCAATATGAACATACGGGAACCATTATAAAATGGAAACCGGATATCGAGGTATTTACGGATATCCAAATCCCCGCTGAATATTTTAAAACAACGCTGAAAAAGCAGGCAGTGGTCAATGCAGGTGTAAAATTCATTTTTTACGATGAGCTTGAACCGGCAAGTATCGAAAACCCATATATCTATTACTATGAAAACGGTATTATTGATTATATTAAGGAAGTTGACCAACAAAAAGGGTTTACAAAAATACAGTTTTATGAAACGGAAAGACGGGGCAGGGACAGGGAGGACAAGCCTGAATACAAGGTAAAGATTCAGATTGCCTTTTGTTTTAACAATGAAATTAATCTTTTGGAATATTACCACAATTCAAGCTTTCTGGAGCACGGAGGTTCACCGGACAGGGCTGTTAAAAATGCTTTTGTATATGAAATTGACCAGTATTTAAAGAAAAACAACAAGTACAATAAAAACGAAAGTAAGATAAGTTTTGTGGATATACAAGACAGCCTGATACTGGTAAGCAATTCTTTTTCGACGATCACAAGCTATGAAAACCAGACAAAGAAGGCAATTACAAATAAATTCATACAGGAAGCAATGACCGATTTTTTGAAGGAGCAACTGGAGGTTTATTTTATAGAAAATAAAGAGGAAGCAGATAAAATTGCCGACCAGGTGTTGATAAATAAAAGAAGCAGGGAAACAGCTGAAAGGGCAAGGATAAACGTAAAAAAGAAGTTAAGCGGAAATATTGATATAAGCAACCGTGTTGAAAAATTTGTAGATTGCCGTACAAAAGATGTTTCGATCAGGGAGCTTTATATTGTAGAAGGTGATTCAGCATTAGGTGCCTGCAAAATGGGAAGAAATGCTGAGTTTCAGGCGGTTATGCCGGTCAGAGGTAAGATATTGAATTGCTTAAAAGCAGATTATGATAAAATTTTTAAAAGTGATATTATTGTAGACTTACTGAAAGTACTGGGCTGCGGAGTGGAGATAAAGTCCAGGCATAATAAGGATTTGAATTCATTTAATATGGATAATCTGAAGTGGAACAAGATTATCATATGTACCGATGCAGATGTGGATGGATTTCAGATAAGAACGCTTATCCTTACAATGCTGTACCGCCTTGTGCCTACCTTGATAGAAAAAGGGAAGGTATATATTGCCGAATCCCCGCTGTATGAAATAAATACCAAGTTTAAGACTTATTTTGCATATTCGGAAAAAGAAAAAAACCTTATTTTATCAAAAATAAAAGGAAAGTATACCATTCAACGTTCCAAGGGGCTTGGGGAGAATGAACCGGAGATGATGTGGCAGACTACCATGAATCCGGAGACAAGAAGGTTGATAAAAGTGTTGCCGGAAGATGCAGAAAAGACCAGTAAAATGTTTGACCTCTTGTTAGGAGATAATTTGCAGGGGAGGAAGGATTTCATTTCTGAAAATGGATATAAGTATATCGATATGATAGATGTAGTATAGTGCCATATCAAAAATAAACTGAAGGGTGGGACTTATGTCAACTGAAAATATAATAGAACAAAAAATCACAGAAACATTGGAAAAAAATTACATGCCCTATGCTATGAGCGTAATTATTTCCCGGGCAATACCCGAAATAGACGGATTTAAGCCTTCGCACCGCAAGTTACTGTATACCATGTATAAGATGGGTTTATTGACCGGGGGGAGAACAAAATCAGCAAATGTTGTAGGACAAACCATGAGGCTCAATCCCCATGGAGATATGGCCATTTATGAGACATTGGTAAGGCTGACCCGCGGGAATGGTGCTCTGCTGCATCCTTTCGTGGATTCTAAGGGAAATTTTGGAAAGCAATATTCCCGTGACATGGTTTTTGCAGCTCCAAGATATACTGAAGTAAAGCTGGATAAAATTTGCGAAGAGATTTTTAAAGATATAGATAAAAACACCGTGGACTATATAGATAATTACGATGGTACATGTAAGGAGCCGGTTCTTTTACCTACCACATTTCCCAATATATTGGCAAATCCCAACCAGGGCATAGCTGTAGGTATGGCCAGTAATATATGCAGCTTTAATTTAGTGGAGTTATGTAATACTACCATTGCTTTTTTAAAAAATGAAAATACTGATATTTTAGATACCCTAAAGGCACCGGATTTGCCTTCGGGAGGCCAACTTATCTATGATAAAAAGGAAATGGAACAAATATACCGCACAGGAAGAGGCAGTTTTAAGGTCAGGGCAAAATACAGGTACGATAAGAAAAATAATTGTATAGAAATTTATGAAATCCCATATACCACAACAGTTGAAGCAATCATAGATAAAATTGTTGATCTGGTTAAAACAGGAAAAATCAAAGATATAACCGATGTGAGGGATGAAACTGATCTTAATGGATTGAAGATTACTTTAGACCTGAAGAAAAACACAGAGCCGGATAAAATTATGAACAAGTTATTCCGGTTGACTCCTTTACAGGATACGTTTAATTGCAATTTTAATGTATTAATAAAGGGTACGCCGATGGTATTGGGGATTGCAGGAATTTTAAAGGAGTGGGCTGATTTTAGAATAAACTGCAAAAAAAGACAAATTGCCTTTGATATAAATAAAAAAGAGGAGAAGCTTCATCTGTTAAAAGGATTGGAAAGGATCCTGCTGGATATTGACAAGGCTGTTCATATAATTCGGAATACGGCCCAGGATGCGGATGTTGTACCAAATTTGATGAAAGGGTTTGATATTGATTTGGTACAGGCTGAGTTTATAGCAGAAATTAAACTAAGAAATCTGAATAAAGAATACATATTAAACCGAATAAACGAGATAGAACACTTGGAAAAAGAACTTAAGGAGATGCGCAGTACCCTTAATGATGAAGGAAAGATAAAAAATATCATTATAAAGGAATTGAAAGAAATATCTAAAAAGTACGGACAACCCCGACGTACCGAGATAATTTTTGAAGATGAAATTCTAGAAATACCTGAAGAACATCTGGTAGATGACTACAATGTAAAAATATTTTTGACAAAGCAGCAGTATTTGAAAAAGATACCTTTGACTTCTTTAAGGGGAAGTGCTGACCAAAAGCTTAAAGAAGATGATGAAATTATTCAAGAGATTGAGACAAGCAATAAATCGGATTTGCTTTTGTTTACCAATAAGCATAATGTGTATAAACGAAAACTGCATGAAATTCCTGATTGCAAGGCAAGCAGTTTTGGGGAATATTTACCCAACCTTCTTAGCCTGGAAGAGGATGAAACAATTATATATGTGGTATCAACCACCGATTATTCCGGCCACATGCTGTTCTCCTTTGATAATGGTAAGGTGGCTAAAATTAGATTGGATAGCTATGTTACAAAAACCAACAGGAAAAAGCTTTCACGGGCATATGCTAATCAGGCAAAGCTGGTCCATATCATGTATTTGCAACAGGACACGGAATTAGTTGCCTTTAGCAGTATAAACAAGGTGTTGATTTTTAAGACAAGCAGCATTCCTGAAAAGAGCATGCGGGATGCCCAGGGAGTGCAAGTAATGCGCTCCAAAAAAGGAAGCACCTTGGTACAAGTAAAAACAATGGATGAGGTGCATCTGAGCAATCCGGATTATTATAGGACCAAAAACATACCTGCCATAGGTTATTATCTTAGGCCGGAAGACAGCAATAAAAGCAGCTAACCTTAATGGGAATAGGATAAAACTTATGGGTAAGAAAAGGCATTTTTTTAGACCTATATAGTGTAGGTAAGGGGGTGAAAAAATGCCGGTACTGACTAATCCATTAAACAGCAGGCTTCAGGTAAAGTATTCTGTAGGTACGGATGAGAATGGAAATTCCATTATACGGACAAAAACATTCAGCAATATAAAGGCATCTGCCAGTAACCAGGATTTGATGGATGTGGCACAGCAGTTATTTTCTGTACAGAAGCATCAGGTTACTTCAATCATAAGGGTTGATGAGAATGAGTTAATCAATGCATAACAGTTGTCGTTCTAATAAAAGGAGGTGGTAGGAATGGCAGCGGTTCTTGAAATGATTTTTAAGAATGAGGAACAAAAAAATGTGACCATTTCCATCAGTGACCCGGTTGAAGACCTGACAGGAGCAGAAGTCAAAGCAGTAATGGATAATATTATTGCGAAAAATGTATTTACTACAAGTGGTGGCGACATTGTTCAGGCTTCAGGCGCAAGAATTGTCAGCAGGGAAGTAACCGAGTTGGAATTGTCATGATATATGCGGGCAGACAACGGGTCTGCCCTTTTTAAATAAATTTTTGCAGGAATTATGTTTTTTTTGGCGAATATATAAAAGAAACTTGCAAGATGGGGGGATACCTTTGAATAAAACAATAGCAATACTTGCAAAACATAAAATAATTCTTATATTTCATATTTTATATTCTGCATTGGTATTTTTAGTGTTTTTTTATAACAGGTCTGTACAAATCCCAACCTTGGATGAGTTAACAGATATAGCATATATACAATCGGTTTTATCAGCTGAGACTAAAAGGATTTTAATTATCTGGGTCATAAGCGGACTTTTTTATTCCATGATTTATTACCTTATTGCTAAGAGTGTCAGGGACAAAAAAATATATATATGGGATTTGGGAAAAGGGATAACTTCATATGCTTTTTTTGTTTTAATTGGTTTATTAATGTTGATTCCTGTAACCGTGATTTTTTTATTATGTATTGGGTTATTGTCAATTCCCTCCGTGTTAATTAGCGTTCCGCTTTTATCGGGCAAAGAATCTTTTTTTATCCCTGCAATTATCCTATGGGTAGTAACATTTATATTCATCATATTTGGTATATTTCTTTTCACATTATATGTGGCCTTTTGGCAACCGGGTATTTTTTTAATTACTAAAAACGTATTTTCCGCTTTTAAAAGAACAAATCGGATTGTAAAGGATCATTTTTGGAAGCTGTTAGGACACGCCATTCTTAGCATAATCCATTTTGCCGGACTTATATACGTGTACATACAGGCATTAATAATGCAGTATAAATCTGCCGATCCCTTTGTTTCAATACCCTTATGGATTGGCATTATATTGCTGAGCATCTTTTCCATAGGCCTTAAAACCTATGTGTTTGTGTTTCTGCATAAAAACTCCGCTTTGGAATATTAACCTCTTAATTTCCCCATCAAAATAGGAATAATAACGTAGGGGCTGTACCATACTATAGAATACTGTATTTGCAGCAATCAACCGAAAATAGATGGAGGAGTGAATGGAATGGATGATGTCATATTTCAAAAAGAAATGGAACGTATTATTAACAGCACCCATAGGGACCCTTTTAACATATTAGGTATGCACAAAAAAGGACAGTTCATAGTGGTAAGAGCATTTTTACCGCGGGCAAGGGAAGTAAATGTTATTGATTATTATCATCCTCATATAAAATATCCAATGAAAAAAATTCATCCGGACGGTTTTTTTGAAGCAGAAATGAAAGACCGCAGTGATTTTTTTGAATACCAGTTGGAGATTACCGATTATTTTGATAATCACTGGTCAACCCACGACCCCTATAGTTTTTTACCTGTAATGACAGACTATGATTTGTATCTTTTTAATAAAGGTGATAACAGGCATATTTATGAAAGATTAGGTGCACATCCAATGACCATCAATAATGTTTATGGAACCTATTTTGCTGTCTGGGCTCCCTGTGCCCAAAGGGTTAGTGTTGTTGGGGATTTTAATCAATGGGACGGACGACAAAATCCCATGCGAAGCATAGGTTCCTCAGGGGTATGGGAAATATTTATTCCCGGTGTGAAAGAAGGATATCTATATAAATATGAAATAAAGACCCATAGGGGTGATATATTATTAAAATCCGATCCCTATGCCTTTTACAGTGAGTTGCGGCCCAACAATGCTTCCATAGTATATGATATAAATAAATATGAGTGGCATGATGAAGAATGGCTGGAGGCAAGGAAAAATACAAATTATCTGGAAAGTCCCGTGGCTATTTATGAAGTCCATTTGGGCTCGTGGATGCGTAAATCCCAGGATGAAGACGGCTTTATATCCTATAGGGATGCGGCCGATAAGCTGGTTCCCTATGTAAAAGAAATGGGTTATACCCATATCGAGTTTTTGCCCCTTTCTGAACATCCCTATGACGGTTCCTGGGGGTATCAGACGACAGGCTATTATGCGGTTACTTCCCGGTATGGAAAGCCGGAAGATTTGATGTATCTTATAGATACATGCCATCAAAACGGTATTGGTGTTATTTTGGACTGGGTTCCGGCTCATTTTCCAAGGGATGACCATGGATTGCGCCGTTTTGATGGGAGTGCATTATATGAACATGAGGACCCGCGACAAGGGGAGCACCCGGATTGGGGAACAATGATTTTTAATTATGGTAGGAATGAAGTTAAAAATTTTTTGTTGTCCAATGCCTTTTTTTGGTTTGAAAAATACCATATTGACGGGCTGCGTGTGGATGCGGTTGCGTCCATGTTATATCTCGATTATGGTAAGAAAGAAGGGGAATGGATTCCCAACAGGTATGGGGGAAAGGAAAATATTGAAGCAATTGAATTCCTTCGCCATTTAAACAGTGCCCTGTACCAGCAATATCCCGGGATTATGATGATTGCAGAAGAGTCCACGGCATGGCCTTTGGTATGCAAACCTCCATACATAGGAGGACTGGGGTTTGGCATGAAGTGGAATATGGGATGGATGAATGATTTTTTAAGGTATATTAGCATGGACTCGGTTTACCGTAAGTATCATCATAATTTGATAACTTTTAGTTTGATGTATGCTTTTTCAGAGAACTTTATCCTTCCCTTGTCCCATGATGAGGTAGTGCATGGTAAATGTTCCATGCTGAGCAAGATGCCTGGTGACTACTGGCAGAAATTCGCAGGGCTTCGGGTTGCTTACGGATATCAATACGGGCACCCGGGTAAAAAACTACTGTTTATGGGCGGTGAATTTGGACAGTTCATTGAATGGAAGTTTTACGACAGCCTGGATTGGCATCTTCTTGAATATGATATGCATAAAAAGATGCAGGATTATGTAAGGGATCTTAATACATTTTATCGCTCGGAAAAAGCATTATATGAAATAGATTACAGCTTTGATGGATTTGAATGGATTAACTGTGATGATGCGGACCATAGCATTGTTTCTTTTTTGCGCAAAGCAAAGGACAGCAAGGACATATTGGTATTTGTATATAACTTTACCCCTGTAGTTCATGACCATTACCGTATTGGAGTACCTTTTCATACCTTTTACAGGGAAGTATTTAATAGCGATTCAGAAATATACGGAGGGAGCAATGTTGGAAACTGCGGAGGACTGCATTCCCAGGAAGTGCCCTGCAACGGAAGGCCTTATTCTTTAGGCTTAAGGATACCGCCTCTGGCGATGCTGGTATTTAAACCGGTGTGGGAGTACCGCCAATGTTAATGCCAAGTTATAGATTTTTCATAATAATTCCTTTTAAAAAAGCATATCTTCGTATATTTTTAATATTACATTTGCTGATAATATTAAGTATAATAAAAACATACCACAACCAATAAACACAATAATTTTTCATTTTTCCTCTTTTTATATATATATAAAAAGACCTGCCACAGCAGCAGGTCTTTTTTATTTAGACATAAATGCAGTAGTTTCAAATATTAGAAGAAGGGTAAGAATAAACATAATAATTAAAGTATAGGAGTGGTATTATGACAGGAGTGGCAAATTTAAAACCTTTTACGTTTATTATATTTGGCGGAACAGGGGACCTGGCTGTAAGAAAACTAATTCCTGCATTATACAATTTGTATATTGAAAACAAATTAAATGTACCTTTTTCTGTTATAGGAATATCCCGGAAACAGATGTCCCACCAGCAATATGCGGATTTTTTTATTGACGGCATAAAAAAGTATTCAAGGAATAAATATGAAGAAGATGTTTATAAAAAGATGGGCAGTTCCTTTTACTATATTTCCGGTGATTTACAAAAGGATGAAACCTACGAACAGTTGAAGAATATACTTAATGAGGTGGAAGGAAAAGAAAAAAACCGTTTATTTTACCTTGCGACAACTCCTGTTTTTTTCCCCGTGGTAGTCGAGAATCTTACAAAGCATGGTATTTTACATAAAGGAACGGTGGAGCCCTGGCACCGTGTAATCATTGAAAAACCCTTTGGTTCGGACCTTGCATCGGCAAGAAAACTAAACCACCGGCTGGAACAGTTGATTGATGATTCCCAGATGTATCGGATTGACCATTATCTTGGAAAAGAAGCAGTGCAAAACTTTATTGTTTTGCGTTTTGCCAACGGAATTTTTGAGCCCCTGTGGAATAACAAGCATATTGACCATATACAGATCACCGTATCCGAAACCGTAGGGGTGGGCAACAGGGGTAAGTATTATGAGCAGGCGGGAGCTACTAAGGATATGCTGCAAAACCACATTGTACAGTTGTTATCCCTTATTGCAATGGAGCCGCCGGTGAACTTTGATGCCCAATCCATATCGGCAGAAAAAGTAAAGGTTATTCGTGCCATTAGATTATTTCCTGGTAGTAATATTGTCAGAGGTCAATATAAAGGATATACCTCTGAAAAAGATGTTGACCCTGGCTCAAAGGTAGAGACTTTTGTTGCTGCAAAGTTGGAAATACACAACTGGCGTTGGGCAGGTGTACCCATATATGTCCGTACGGGTAAGTATTTGAAAGAAAAAACCACCGGAGTGGTAATCCAATTTAATAAACCCCCGCATATATTGTATAAGCATGAGAATATAGAACCTAATCGGCTCGTGATATCTATAGACCCCAGGACGGGTTTTGATATTCAATTTAATATCAAAGAACCGACCCGGGGAGATGTTCGGATAAGGGAAGTCAGAATGAATTTTTGTCATGAATGTGAGTTTGGAGCCAATACTCCTGAAGCCTATGAGCGTCTCTTGCTGGATGCAATGATAGGGGACCCCACCCTGTTTACAAGCTGGGAAGAAATACAATATTCATGGATGCTGGCAGAAAAAATGCTTCAGCAATATGATAAATGTCCTCCCTTGTATAACAGAGGCAGCTGGGGGCCGGAAGAAGCAGATAAACTGATAACACAGGACGGAAGGAGATGGTATTATGCAAATATACGACGTAACAATGCCAATCCATGCGGGAATGGTTGTATACAAAAATCGGAATGAACATAAGCCCCATATTGAAAAGGTAAGGACCATAGAACAGGGCAGCAACGAATCAAGGCTTTGCATTTATTCCCATACAGGCACTCATGTGGATGCACCTTATCATATTTTGGAGGAAGGATATAAATTGGACCAAATACCTTTATATAAATTATATGGTAAATGTAAGGTATTTAACCTGGTGGATATAAAAGACCGTATTGGCATCGAAGATATAAAAAGATGTCCCATTGAAAAAGGGGATACGGTTTTTTTAAAAACCCGGAATTCTTATGAAGAAAACTTTAATTATAATTTTATTTATCTTTCTCCTGAAGCTGCACAATACCTTGTGGACCAGGGTGCTGAGGTAGTAGGTATTGACGCCTTAAGCATTGAAAGAAACTCCCCTGAACATGAAACCCACCGCATCCTGTTGAGGAATGATATAATGATAGTGGAAGGATTGAGGTTAAAAGACGTGGAAGAAGGGGAATATACTTCCATAATTGCACCCCTTCCCATTGTGGGAGGTGACGGAAGCCCGGCCAGGGTATTGTTGATTAAGAAATCATTATACATATAACATTTTTGCAAGATATACTATTATTTGGGTATTTGGAGTAAGAACAAACAAAAAGACCCGCTAACTCACTAATTAAGAGAGGTGGCGGGTTTTACGTTTTGTTATAAATCGTAGAGTATTGCTATCTTGAACTAAATTTATACAAAAAACTAAAGTGGATTATTATCAATTTTGTATAATTTTTTTATAAGCAATTCAATTATATATTTTTATATTATATAATATATTTGGTAAAAAGAAATACATTTATATCAATATAATACTATTTTTTCATATATGGAATGGAATGCAAGAAGGCAATCGGCATCAATATGTTGAAATCTGTTTGCAATTCATATTGTACAGGTTAAAAAATTTTTCATCAATGTCTAAAAGATATATAAGTTACGATAAATATACTACATTTGCAGGTATAGCCTATTAATAACCTGAGAGGGAACCTTGGAAATAAAATTAATAAAACCCTGAACTGCTATGTGTATTTGCTTCACAGAAAAGAAGAGACATTAAGAAATGGTTCCAGTTTCACATGGTGGATACGGGTGTTATCCAGGATCATGACGATTTTGCCGGTTGGATAAAGCTTGAGAACTACCTTGGGGAATGACAGAAATATTTCAATGTCATATCGTTCTTCCTCAACACAGTGCACATACCCTGTTTCATAATCAAGGATGTCGGGAAGCTTTACCCCTTCATGCTTTAATATGTAAGGATGACCCGCTGTTTACCTTTCTGAAACCATGTTCTTTTGATTGCTTAGTAATCACGGATCATGGATTCATCCTCAAACAGCAGATGGTCAATTTCCCCGTCAAGTAGTTTTTTTAAAAGCTCGAAATCCTGCTTGAATTCCTCCTGCTTCTTAGGGTCCGCTTTGGCTAATGTTTTGATGGACATGTTACCTTAAAGTTTATTTATCGTAACTTATATATATTAGTCTAATCTATTTTCTGTTTATGGTGTGTTTTGAAAAGGAGGTGGGCAATTTGTAATATAGCTTTAAAAATTGGCAGAAAAGATAAAATTTCTTTCTAATATTAAAGCGTGTTGTAATCAAACAAAATGAACAATGGAAGGAGCTAAATAACTATGAGGACTACATTGAAGAAATCGTTGGCATTATTGCTTACATGTGCTATGGTAACAGCAATGATTCCTTTCGGGTTTGCTCTTGCTGAAGACCCAACCGTTGATGTTTCAATTAGAGATTTTTTAGCTTCACAAGAAATATTAGAAGATTATTCGGAACCCACAACTAAAATTGTAGCAAAGACTTTTGCTAATCCCGGTAATAATCGTAATTGGCGTGAAGGTATGGTCAGCGGTAACGGGCATAATGGTGTCGTAACATCAGGAGCCCCCTATTCCGATGTCTTAATTTATCAAAACATTTATTTTATTATGCCTTCAAATTCCAGACGCACATCCATTCCAAATCTTTATGATGAATTTCTACAGGCAAGAACAGCTGTTTTTAATAATAATGCTACGGCAGCGTCTAATGCACTTCGTAATTGGAGAGATTTTTTCTATTGTTTCCATCCATCTCATCAGCTTCGTTTAACAATGCAAGCAAAAACATATTGGGATTATGAACGGTGGACGGATTTTGAAACGGCTGAAGTGGGTGTAAAATACACTGATGAGGATGGTACATGGGAGCGCAAGACATTTACCTCAAGAGCTGACGATGTTACAATAACGGAAATTAAAAAGTCGTCAACCGGGACCAAGGTAAATATGACAATAAGTATTGACAACCCGTCATCAATGTATAAATGGAATAGCTCAGATGGTAGGAGTATGCAGTATAAGAAGCTGGTTGATGAAAATGCGGATTATATTGTCCAAGTTGCCCACTATCCTGATTTTCCAAATAGTGAGTTAAGATATGGTGGTTATGCTGGGCTGACGCGCGTTGTTGTGGTTGGTGGAACAAAAGAAAAAGTAACTCTTGGAGGTAGCAAAGATACACAAAATGTAGGTACCGAAGCTAACCCGGGTATCAAAATAACTGATGCAGATGCAGTCTACTTAATAACAAAATCCGACCGTACCCATGAAATGGGTTCATTAGCTGATTTTGCTGCGGCAACAAGTTATCCATTGGTGGACAAACTTGCCGACGAAGTTAATCAAGTAGTGCTCAAATATGCGCAGGGCGGCAGTTTTGATTACGAGGCAGCACTATCCGAGCATGTTGCTTTGCACAAGCCGCAGTTTGACAAGGTTAAATTTAGTCTTAATGCGGACCAGAGCGATCGCAATTTAACCAACGAGGATCTTTTGGCCAAGCAAAAGGGTAAGGAACTAAATTCCGCTTTGGTAGAGCGCGCCTACAACGCGGGACGTTATGCGCTGTTAACCAGTTCGGGTTATATGGTACCAAGGCTGACCGGAATGTGGACCGGAGAATGGGTGCCCGGATGGAGAGGAATTTATACCATGGATGCGAATGTAAACCTCCAGGTATCTCCAATGAATACAGGCAATTTAAAGGATGCACCTCTAGGTTATATTTATTTTGTACTTCGTCAGGTTGACGATTGGATGCAAAATGCTTATGACAGCTTACATATGCATGATGCGCTCCAGGTTCCGGTTAACACAGACGGAGACAGGGCAATGCAGATTGAGACAGACCGATATTACCCGTTCCAGTTCTGGCATGCAGGGGCAAGCTGGATGCTGCTTCCTATTTACGAATATTGGCAGTGTTATGGAAATCAAAAGATTCCTCTTGCCTTTGACAAGAACAATGGTTTATATGACTTTGACAGTATCACCCACGTGTTGGGTGTGGAAGATGGCGGCCTTACGCAGGAAGAGATTGATGCTATTAAGGAACGCGGTTATTTGGATTTGGAAAAAGATATTCTCCTTCCCCTTTTAACTAAGCAAGCTAACTACTGGGAACAATTGTGTAATCCGGAATACTACACGGATGCCAATGGAGTCAGACATTATGAACCGGGGAAAAAGGAACTAAAAGAAGGGGAAAAATATCTGCTTATTCCTACTTATTCGCCTGAAAACAATCCTCTCGGGTATACCAGCACGCTTACCGTCAATGCTACCATGGATATTGCTGCTGCCCGCGATGGCCTTAAAATGGTAATTGAATTGGAAAAGGCAGTAAACCGCCCCGGCAAAGATGCAGCCATAGCTAAATGGCAAGACCTGCTTGATAAATTACCGGATTATCAATACGACGGTGAAGAAGGTGTTCTTACAGATTGGGGCGGCGGTGGAGCACTTCGCGAATGGGCTACTCAAGACTACATTGAAAACAACAATCACCGACACATTAGCCACTTGTATGTAGCATGGCCAGCCTATGAAACACGGTACGATGAGACGCTTTACAAGGGTGCTAAACAGGCGATTGCCAATAGAGACAGGTTAAATACGGGTGATAATACGACAGGACATGGTTGGATGCACAGGGGCCTGGTTTCTGCGCGGCTTAATGATGGTACGGATGTTCAAAATGTTTTGAAGCATGTTTTGTCAAGTGATATTTACTATACCTCTATGATGACAGATCACAACACTAACCGCGGCAGCGATACCTATTGTACCGACACGTCAATAGGCTTGGTTGGTGTTATTAATGAAGCCCTATTATTTTCAAATACAGGAGAGATTGAAATACTACCTGCTTTGCCTCCCTTATGGACGTCGGGTTCTATTAACGGTTTGATGGCGCGTTCCAGAGCGGAAGTTGAAAGACTCAGCTGGAATACTTCATATGGAGTTACCAACGTTCAAATCCGTTCTGATATTGACCAGACCATTACACTTACATATGGACGTGAATGGATTGATGCTAATGTTTCAGGAAATGTTGATGCAACTATATCAAAAGGTGATAAAATAGTACTTAATATGCATGCCGGTGATGTTGCCGACATTCAGTTTATCGAGTTTGAAGTTACAAAGGATCTTTTGATGGAAAATATAAATAATGCTCAACAGGAGCTAAACAAAAGATTAGCACCAACATTCCCTGCTCCTAACGAATCTGTTAATAACGCTTTGGCATCTGCAATTGAAAATGCTATGAATGTATATAATGATGCAGAGGCTTCCGACGATGATATCCGCAGTGCTTTGATGTACCTTAGTGAACAACTGAAAATATTTAGGAACGCCTATGATTTTCCGTTATCTTTGTCCTTGCGTCCGGGAGTCTACAACTCACCGCGGACTTTAGAATTTGATTATAATGATATCGATGGCTTTGAAATAAGATATACATTGGACGGCAGTGAACCAACAACAACGTCTAATTTGTATTCTGGGTCTATTATTATACCTAGAGGAATCACCAACATTAAGGCAAGTCTGTTTGTTAAAGCTACCGGTGAGAAACTTGGGAAAACCGTTGAAGGAAGTTATATGGTAGTGAGCGGTACAAATTTAGCTTCACAACCGGGAACAACCGCTTATACAACGAATGAAACATATTCAGGATTGCCCGCTAATAATGTTCGGGACGGTAACAGTGGAACCCGCTGGGCTGCCAGGAACTCAGCTAAATATCAGACCTATAATCTAACCCTTGATTTAGGTGAAAACCGGACATTTAATACTTTAGTATTGGATGAATATGTGGAAATGGTTAATAATGAGGACCACCGCATTATAGACTTTGTGCTGGAATACCAAGATCCGAAGGACGGTCAATGGAAAACTGCATATAATTTCTACAGCGGTGCGGAAGATTCTAAGGGAACTAGAAACTACAAGGATTTTATGGCACGTTTTGATCCGGCCGATACAAATTTCCACGCCTACTATGGCATCCAATTTGTTCCGATAACGGCCAGATATGTGCGCCTGCAGATGTACTGTGCAGTGGAAGTTTCTATTTGGGAATTGCAAATTTACAACATGGATTATGTTGCTGATGTCGAAGACCTTGCTGAGTTGATTGCTAGAGCGCAAAGTTATAGACCCGATTTCTATACACCTGAAACTTATAGCGTTCTTGAGCAAGCTATTGCGGAGGCAATAGTTATAAGGGATAAAACTGACCCGTCAGCTGATGAAATAGCTATGGCCATGAGCAAAATTAATGCTGCTATAGAAGCCTTGATATTCAAAACCGGTAGGGGAATCGTCGTCAACTACGATATGACCATCACGGAAGACGGAAAACTGGCGGATATCAGCGGAAATGGTTTTGACGCCGAGATGGTTGGACTGTCGGCTTCTAATGTGAAGACTTCGGGCGAAAGAAAGGTGCTTGATTTCGGCTCCGGTAACAATTCACGCTATGTCAAGCTTCCCAATGACATTATTGATGGAGAAAATTTCACGATTGAATTTGAATTTAAGAAGGGAAGCAGGCAAAATGAGGCATTGCTTACTTTGGGTACAGGATTTACCCAATATCCAAACTGTAATTATGTGAGATTCCATCCGAATACTGCTAATGGAGCTCAATGGGAGATCCTTTTAAATAATGTAGGGGCCAACCAGTTTAATCCGCAGATTCCTGATAATACTATCAATAGAGTAACAGCGGTATTTAAAGAAGGCGGAATAATGGAATATTACTTAAACGGAAAACTTGTAAACACTATGAATCACGGTCAAAAAATATTGGATATTTTAGCAGCTAATCATAATCCGTCAGATTGTATAGGGTATATAGGCAGACCTACATGGAACGGAGACCCGTATTTCTCTGGACAGCTGGCATCCTTCAAGATATATGACAGTGCGCTGACTGCAGAAGAGATTAGATACAATGTTGAGCGCGATGAGGCGTTGTTGAGGCTCAAAAATTATTACGAACAGCTTTCAATTGATGAAAAAGAGTATACTCCGGAGAGTTACAACAGATTTTTAGAGGCATATAATAACGCCAAAGAAATTGCTAATTCTTCCTCTTCAACGATTGAAGAAATAAACCAGGCATATGAAGAATTACGTCTTGCGGTCCAGAATCTTGAGAAAATAGGGGAAACGGGATTTGTTGTAAACACAACTTTCACGCCAAACAGTTTAATTGCCAAAGGAATGATTACAGCAAATGTTACTGTTGAAAACATCAGCGGGGATGATAATCAGCCCGTACTTGCCATAGTAGCCCTTTATGACGCAAATAATCGCATGGTTAACGTATCTTATATGTATAAAAAAATTGCGAGAGGGGATACTCAAACGTTGTACGCAGGATTCAGATTGCCTGCTGATATAACGGGACATTACGTGAAGGTATTTGTATGGGATGGAGAAGATTTATCAAAGACAAATATGATTCCATTATCTAATGTTGTATTATTATCCGCTGAAGAATAAGGTATTAATTTAGAAAATACCATATCTGTAGATCGGAAGATGAAAGAGGTTGTTGACTTTATGTGTATGTCAATAGCCTCTTTTTTTTGTGTGTTTATTTTTGCGTCATAATTGATTCGTGTTGAAGTATATATAATAAGGTGAATATGTTCCCATCATTGTACCCCTTCCCATCGTGGGAGGCGATGGGAACCCGGCCAGAGTATTGTTAATGAAAAATTAATAAAACAAATGACATTTAAGACGATTTGTTATATAATTTCAGTATTAGTACAATGTACAAAAAATTGAAATATTGCATAATGGGGGAATGCGTGGTGCGGGGAAAAGATAAGCCTTTATATGCTGTGCGTGAAATTAAGGATTTAAAGGATATGCTGGAGCAAAGCGTGAAGATATACGGGGATAAGCCGGCATTTTATGTAAAGACAGAAGCGGGGAAGGATTATAAGCCTATTTCATATAAGCAGTTTAAGCAGGATGTTGAGGCTTTGGGAACTGAGTTAATGGATCTTGGTCTCAAAGGAAAAAGGATTGCAATAATTGGTGAAAACAGGTATGAATGGGCGGTGTCCTATCTTGCCATTGTAAATGGTATTGGAATAGTGGTTCCCCTGGATAAAGACCTGCCTGTTCATGAACTGGAAAACCTCCTAAATGTATCGGAAGCAAGCGGTATATTTTTTTCCGGTAAATATGAGAAAGATATTATAAATATATGCAAGGGATTACCGCAAGTAAAAACACTGATTTCAATGGAAAGGAACACGGGAAATAAGAATATCCATTGTATTTATGATTTGATCGATAAAGGCAGAAAAAAAACGGAAGCCGGTGATAAAAGATTTATAAACGAACCTATTAATGCGGAAGAAATGAGTATTTTGCTGTTTACCTCGGGAACTACGGGTTTAGCAAAAGGAGTTATGCTTTCTCAAAAAAATATTTGCACAAATCTTATGGCAATGTGCCAGATGGTTTATATTGATGAAAAAGACATATTTCTTTCCGTACTGCCCATTCATCATACTTATGAATGTACTTGTGGTTTTTTAGCCCCCATTTACCGAGGCTGTACAATAGCTTATTGCGAAGGATTAAGGCATATTGTAAAAAACCTTAAAGAGTCAAAGGCTACAATGATGCTGGGAGTACCGCTTCTTTTTGAGTCCATGTATAAAAAGATATGGCAGCAGGCCGAAAAAAGCGGAATGGCATCAAAGCTTAAGTTTGCCATTAAGATTAATAAGTTCTTAAATATTTTGGGCATTGATTTGTCCAAAAAGCTTTTCAGCAAGATACATGACAATTTTGGGGGACATATACGTCTTTTTATAAGCGGAGGAGCAGGAATAGACCCACTGGTATCAAAAGGTTTCAGAGAATTGGGGATACATATGGTGCAGGGATATGGACTGACAGAATGTTCTCCCATAGCTGCCTTAAACAGGGATTGTTACTTCAAAGATGATGCGGCAGGCCTGCCGTTGCCCGGAATGGAAGTAAAAATTCATAATCCGGATGCGGATGGTATAGGTGAAATAATATGCAAAGGCGATAATGTAATGTTGGGCTATTACCAGAATGATGCTGAAACCCGGAAGGTTTTAAAAGACGGATGGTTTTATACCGGTGATTTAGGTTTTATCGATAAGGATGGTTTTGTGCATATAACGGGGAGACAAAAAAATGTGATTGTAACCAAGAATGGTAAAAATATTTTCCCTGAAGAAGTAGAGGCATATTTAGGCAGAAGCAAGTATATTGCGGAAAGTCTTGTCTGGGGCAAATACGATGAAAAAAGCGGAGAAACCTATGTAAATGCTCAGATTGTTCCTGATTTTGAAGCAGTAACTGAAGTATTGGGTGAAAACTATGCGGAGCAGGATTTGTATAAGCTTATACAAAATGAGGTTAGGGAAGTTAACCATAAAATGCCCTTATATAAACGTATTGCGGACTTTACTATTAGAAAAGAAGAATTTCAAAAAACCACTACGAGGAAAATAAAGAGGTATATGGAAAAGCTGCAATAACAAAATGCTGAGATATCCCAGCATTTAATTGCAGTTTAAAACTTAATGAATATCTACGCTTTTGGCACCGCAGCGATTTAGTATGTCTGAGACTTTATCTACGTTTTTATCATCGGTGCGCATACTCCATAGTATTCTGCCCTGACGTACCTCTTCTTCATATTTTCTGCCTGCTTCTTCGGGGATGCCAAGGTCAACCAATCCTCCCACAATGCCGCCCGTGATGGCACCCGATAAAAGGCCTGCAATGGGCCCTGCCGCTGCAATGGCACCCAGGCCGGGAATCACCATGGTACCCATTCCAAGCAACAGCCCGGCAACTCCTCCTAAAACGCCTCCTGTGACGGTACCATCGGAAACATTATCGTTTACCCTTTGGTTTTCATTTGTAAATGTATTTGTTTCTTTACCTGTATTTGTTTGGTTATCTTTTGCTACAATGGATATATCGTCCGTTCTCAGACCGTTTTCTTTTATCTGCCTTGCGGCATCTTCAGCAGATGTATAGGAATCGAAAATAGCTACAATTGTTTTTCTCATTTTCTTCCTCCTTGTTATTAAAATTCAAACTTATTATTTCAAATTGATTAAATTTTATTCAAAAGGAATGATATACCTTTTGTAAATTAGAAAAGAATAGTATAATGATAACAGCTTAAAAATAATCGAGTTTGTGTAAGGGGAGAAATATTTTGAAGAACAGACGAATAAAAATAATTGTATCGGTGCTTATAATTTCACTGATAACGGTTCAAAGCGTATTTGCGCAAAATACTGCCTATGAAGTTGCAGCGGAAAAAATGGTTGCGCTGGGTTTGCTAAAAGGTTACGAAGACGGGAGCCTGGGTTTGGAAAGAAACCTTCGAAGGGTGGAATTTTGTGCTATTCTTTCCCGGATGTTGGGATATGAAGATGACCCAATCCTGCCGCCCCTACTTCCTTTTTCGGATGTTGGCAGAGACTACTGGGGGTATAATTATATTGCCACAGCCTATGGTTTAAAGGCAGTGGAAGGTTACGATGACGGCACTTTTAAGCCGGATGAGCTGATTACCTTCGGGCAGGCTGTTACAATACTGGTAAGAACGCTGGGATATGCTAACGAAGTAAAAGGTACAAAATGGCCGGATAACTACATAGAGGTTGGCAAACGGCTGGGAATTACGACACAGCTGCAGCTTGAATACAATAAGCCGGTTACAAGAGGTGATATTGCCGTAATGGTAACCAACTGTTTGGGTATAGCGTGGTCTTCACCTAACTGAAACGGTTAAAAAAGTAATTGCCAGCGCAATTTTTTCCGTTGATTTAAAGCCTATCTAGATTGGATGTGAAAATATGTCGGTAAAAAACTTGTTTATGATGATATTTATGGTCATCCTGTTTCCTATTGCAATAATTTTTCATGATGCGGATGCTTTTTTTCTTTTTATGTCAATTGTTCTGGTTCTCATTTCTATAAACGGACTTGCCATGTTTATTCCTGCAGTGGGAGAAGATTATCAAGAGGATGATTTGGAAGACATGGATGAAAGTATTTATGGAACGGGAGAGGTTTTTGGAATAGACATTGGCCGTTTAGGGTATGGGTGCATTATTATGATGGATTTAATGGTCATTACCTATTTCCTTTATTCCTTTTTTATGGTAAATATACTTTTCATGAAAGCTTTTGCTATAATTCTAATTGCCTACTGGGTCTACGATATAATTAGTGTTATTGATAGCATGATAAATGGCAGTAATGAAGATATTCCTGACAATGGAAATAAGGGAATATCGGAATGGAAAGAACGCATACATGATTTTTATTTATGGATACATCATGTTGGCACAATTTGTTTTATAATCATTGCCTTTTCCTTAAAATATATATTGCATAATTAATAGGTTAATAGGTATTATGATAATTTAATCATAAATTATAAGGAGCTGATATGATGGGAAATATTAACTGGGCAGAGGTAAAGTTAAAGGTGTCCTCCTTTGTCAGAAATAATCAGGATGAGGTTCTTGGTGCATTGGGCAAAATATTGCAAGTCATTATAATTATTGTCCTGTGTTTAGTAGTTATCCGGTTTGGAACTGTGGCTATTAAAAGGTTTTTTAATAAGCAGAGGCAGTCTAAGTACAGGTTTGATGAAAAAAGACTTGATACATTGTCTACTTTGTGCGTCAGTATTATTAAGTATGTGCTGTATTTTATTGCACTGATTATGATCTTGGACAATGTTTTTGGCATCAGTCCTACAACTATAATCACTGCCGCAGGGGTAGGAGGCCTTGCAGTTGGTTTTGGTGCCCAAAGCCTTGTAAAAGATGTTATCACCGGTTTTTTCATTTTACTGGAAGACCAGTTTTCCGTAGGTGATATTATAACCGTAAATGACATGTCGGGTACAGTAGAAGAAATGGGCCTTAGGATTACAAAAATACGGCATTATACGGGTGATTTACATATCATACCAAACGGAGAGATTACCAAAGTGACCAATCATACCCGGGGAAATAAGGCGGCAATTGTAGATGTTTCGGTGGCTTATGAGGAAAACCTCGATAAGGTAATTAATGTATTAAAAAAAGTAAGTGAGGCGGCTGCAAAGGATATTGCCTCCATTGTAGAAGGTCCGATGGTCCAGGGAGTTATTAACCTTGGTTATTCAGGTGTGGTCATACGCTTGTTTACCAAGACAGTGGCAGGTGAACAGTGGGCGGTGGAACGAGAACTTAGGAAAAGGGTTAAAGAGGCCTTTGACAGGGAAGGCATAGAAATACCTTATAATAAAGTGACTATCGTTCCTCCTAGGGGAGAGACCAAATAAATGAGGTAAGGGTGATAGAGATGCCAATGAAATTATTTGTTGGAGACATAATAGAGCTTAAGAAACAGCATCCCTGCGGAAGCAAGCAGTGGAAGATACTGCGTGCAGGAATGGATTTTCGTATCCAATGCCTGGGATGCAATCATCAGGTTATGATGCCCCGGCCCAATTTAGAGAAAAGGATTAAGAAAGTTATTAGTAGTCAAGGGGAAGAAAAGGGGGATAATATTAACTGAATATGTTAACGGACAATCCACTGTTTGCGTTAAATAGCAGATAACATGAAAAAAGCCTGTTGACAAATATTCAGCAGGCTGGTAAAATGTTAAACAATTATACTCGAACAATTATATATTATGTGATAAAGGCGATGAAAGAGGAAAAAAATATGCTGTACCTTTAAGAGAGTCGGTGGGTGGTGCGAACCGACAGGAGGCATATATAATAATCTCACTCTGGAGCCATGCACCTGAAATATTCAGTAGGGTGTGTCGGTATACCCCGTTAAGGTATGAGTAATGTATTACTCGCTGAGGCTTCTGTTGCAAAACAGGAGTGAAGAAGGGTGGTAACACGGAGATTTTGTCCTCGTCCCTTGTGCATTATGCATGAGGTTCGGGGTTTTTTAGTTTTCCTATATCTGGGGGTGGTAAAATATGACAATGACAGGGGCACAGGTATTAGTAAAAGCATTGGAAGATCATGGGGTTACAACAATTTTCGGATATCCCGGTGCCGCCAACGCACCCATTTATGATGTGTTAGCTGGTTCCAAAATTCGTCATATATTGACCCGGCATGAGCAAGGTGCGGCTCATGCTGCCAGTGGTTATGCAAGGGCTACTGGGGAAGTAGGCGTTTGTATGGCCACATCCGGTCCCGGAGCGACAAATCTGATTACAGGCATTGCTACGGCTTACATGGATTCCATACCCATTATTGCTATTACCGGCCAGGTTTCTACCGAGGTAATCGGACGGGATGTTTTTCAGGAGGTAGACATAACCGGAGCAACGGCACCTTTTTGTAAACATAATTATCTGGTGAAAAATTCAAAAGATCTTTCAAGAATAATACACGAGGCCTTTCATATTGCATCAACCGGAAGACCAGGACCTGTATTGATTGATATGCCTATTGATATACAATTGGGTGAGGCGGAATACGATGAACATAAAGAACCGGATATAAGGGGATATAAGCCTACTTATAAAGGGCATGCTCTTCAGTTAAAAAGGATTGCGGAGGCTATTGCTCAATCCTCTAGGCCGGTGATATGTGCAGGCGGTGGAGTAATATCTTCTGCAGCCTCCGATGAGCTTCTTGAATTGGTGGAAAAAGTAGGTATTCCTGTTACCAGTACCTTAATGGGCATTGGCTCCATTCCCGGGGATCATCCTCTTTTTCTGGGGATGTTGGGTTCCCATGGCGTATCTACCGCAAACCAGGCGGTAAATAAAGCAGATCTGTTAATCATAATGGGAGCAAGGGCAGCGGATAGGGCTACCGGAAATACGGATAAATTTGCAAAGCAGGCAAAGATTATCCATATCGATATTGATCCTGCAGAAATCGGTAAAAATTTAGGGACACATATACCCATAGTTGGAGATATAAAGATCGTACTGCAGCAGCTAAAAAAATATTTAGTGAGCGATTATAAAAAAGAATGGGTTGATACTGTAACTGAGTGGAAAAATAAACAACTGTTGAAGAATGCTGATAGCATTAATGCGGATGATGGCGCTTACGTTAACCCTAAATATGTTCTTTCTGTGTTATCGGACCTTACTAAAGGGGATGCTATTCTTACAACAGAAGTGGGCCAAAACCAAATATGGGCGGCTAATCACTATAGGACAATCTATCCGGGAAGTTTTATTACTTCCGGGGGATTGGGTACAATGGGCTATGGACTTCCGGCTGCCATAGGTGCAAAGATTGGAAGGCCGGACAAAACAGTAATAGTGGTATCAGGGGACGGCAGTTTTCAAATGTCCATGCAGGAGTTGGCTACCATAAAACAGTGGAATGTGGATATAAAAATAATTTTATTTAACAATGAGCGCCTTGGAATGGTACGTGAATTACAAAAGATTAAATATAAAGGCAAATATTTTGCCGTTACGCTGGAAGGCAGTCCCGACTTTATAAAATTAGCTGCAGCTTATGGACTGCCGGGGGAAAAGGTTACAAAAAACAGTGAAGTAAGAAATGCCTTATCCAGGGCATTACAGAACAAGGGCACCTACATTGTAGAGTTTACTGTGGACCCTGAAGAAAGTACGTTGTGATAATATTTGAGGATAAGGAGGTTAAAAATGCCAAAACATACATTATCCGTTCTGGTGGAGAACCATGCCGGTGTATTATCAAGGGTGGCAGGTCTCTTCAGCCGTAGGGGTTTTAATATAGACAGCCTGGCCGTAGGGGTAACCGAGGACCCAAATGTATCCAGGATGACCATCATAGTGGATGGGGACGATTATACCGTAGAGCAGGTTACAAAACAATTAAATAAACTGATTGATGTCATAAAAATACGGCGGTTGAATCCGGAAGAATCGGTACAAAGAGAATTGGCACTGATTAAGGTTAATGCAACTTCTGCTACCAGGTCGGAGATTATTCAGATTGTAGATATTTTCAGGGCAAACATTGTGGATGTATCAAAGAACACTCTTACCATCGAGATGACAGGGTCAGAAGATAAGATTGCAGCTTTTGAAGAGATGTTAAAACAGTTTGGAATCAAGGAAATGGTAAGAACCGGAATGATAGCTATTGAAAGAGGCAACAAAATAATAAAGGCTGAAGCTTCCGGAGACAACGGATCTGTTAATGGAACTGTTGATGAGTAGTTTCAACCACATAGGTGGGATAAGTTAAACTTGTCTATTATTGAATGATGATCAGGAGGTTGATACTATGGCAAAGATGTATTATGAAAGCGATTGTAACCTTGATTTGTTAAAAGGGAAGACAGTAGCAATAATAGGGTATGGAAGCCAGGGTCATGCCCACGCCCTTAATCTACACGAAAGCGGAGTGGATGTTGTGGTAGGCCTATATACGGGCAGCAAGTCGTGGAAACTGGCAGAAGAAGCAGGCTTGAAAGTTGCTACGGCTTTTGATGCCGCAGCACAGGCAGATATAATAATGATTTTGGTCAATGATGAAAAGCAACCCAAGTTGTATAAGGAAAGCATTGAACCTAATTTAAAAGCAGGCAAAGCCCTTGCCTTTGCCCATGGGTTTAATATCCACTTTGGTCAGATTGTGCCACCAAAGGATGTGGATGTATTTATGGTTGCACCTAAAGGCCCGGGGCATACGGTAAGAAGCCAGTACCAGGAAGGCAAAGGTGTGCCATGCTTGGTTGCAGTTTACCAGGATGCGACCGGCAGGGCAAAGGATATAGCATTGGCTTATGCAAAAGGAATTGGAGGAGCAAGGGCAGGAATTTTGGAGACTACTTTCAAGGAAGAAACGGAAACCGATTTGTTTGGAGAACAGGCTGTTCTTTGTGGTGGAGTCTCGGAGCTCATGAAAGCAGGCTTTGAAGTATTGGTAGAAGCAGGGTATCAGCCTGAAAGTGCTTATTTTGAATGCCTTCATGAGATGAAGCTGATTATTGACCTTGTAAATCAAGGCGGTTTAAGTTACATGAGATATTCAATCAGTGATACTGCCGAATATGGAGACTATTCCGTCGGCAAGAGAATTATTACCGAACAGACAAAGGAAGAAATGAGGAAAGTATTAAAAGAAATCCAGGATGGAACCTTTGCAAAGAACTGGATTCTTGAAAACCAGGCAAACAGGCCATATTTTAATGCAAGAAGGAAAATGGAACAGGAGCACCCGATCGAGGTGGTTGGAAGAGAATTGCGTAAAATGATGAGCTGGCTCAAGAAGTAAAATATGTTGAAATTTAGATGTGGGAGCGCGCACCCAAATTATAAAATTGAAGGGGGATTAATATGTCAAGGAAAATAATAATATTTGATACTACATTAAGGGATGGGGAGCAGACTCCTGGCGTCAATCTTAACATACAAGAAAAATTGGAAATTGCAAAACAATTGGAAAAACTTGGGGTTGATGTAATAGAAGCGGGATTTGCAATTGCTTCTCCCGGTGATTTTAAAGCTGTAAAGGCGGTTGCTGAAACAATAAAAAATGCAACAGTAGCCAGCTTGTGCAGGGCAGTGGAAAAGGATATAGACAGGGCGTGGGAAGCTATCAGAAATGCTGTAAGCCCTAGAATCCATACATTTATTGCAACTTCTGATATTCACATGAAATATAAGTTAAAGATGAGCGAAGATGAAGTGGTAGAACGTGCCGTTGCAATGATCAAATATGCTAAAAAGTATTGCAGCAATGTTGAGTTTTCTGCAGAAGATGCCGGACGGACCCGACCTGAATTTTTATTCCGGGTTATAAAGGCAGCCATCGATGCAGGAGCCACTTGTATAAATGTTCCTGATACTGTAGGCTATACAACTCCACCGGAGTTTGGGGCGTTGATAAGGAGCATTATGGAAAATGTGGATGGGATAGAAAAGGTGGATTTAAGTGTCCATTGCCATAATGACCTGGGAATGGCGGTAGCCAATTCACTGGCTGCAATTGAAAACGGTGCTACTCAGGTTGAGTGTACTATAAACGGATTGGGTGAAAGGGCAGGAAATGCATCGTTGGAAGAGATTGTAATGGCATTGACAACACGTAAGAATTATTTTAATGTACATCATAATATAGACACAACGCAAATTTATAAGACCAGCAGGTTGGTAAGCAATTTGACAGGTGTACATGTCCAACCCAATAAAGCTGTGGTGGGTGACAATGCCTTTGCCCACGAATCTGGAATACACCAGCATGGTGTCTTAAATGAAAAAAGTACCTATGAAATTATGACGCCGGAATCAATTGGGCTTTCAGCAAATAGAATGGTGCTTGGGAAACACTCCGGGCGTCATGCCTTCGAAGAAAAATTAAAAGAACTGGGCTATACCCTGGAACAGGATGCAATTAATGAAGCCTTTAAGATGTTCAAAGAGCTTGCGGATAAGAAGAAAGTTGTACATGATGAAGACATTCATGTACTGATAGGAGAAAGGGTATCTAAAATACCGGAAGTTTTTGAATTGGTAAGCTTCCAGATTAACAGCGGTAACAGGCTTATTTCAACTGCAATGATCGAATTGAAAAAGGAAGGTAATATTATTACAGAAGCGTCCACAGGGGACGGTCCGGTTGATGCCGCATTTAATGCCATTGAAAGGGCAGTTGGCATAGGTCTTAAGCTGGTGGATTATAAGCTTAGGGCAGTTACGAGCGGCCAGGATGCATTAGGTGAAGCTACTGTAAAAGTCCTAAAAGATGATAAAACCTTTTTGGGAAGAGGAATAAGTACGGATATTGTTGAAGCAAGCATAAAAGCATATTTAAATGCGCTTAACAGAATGATGAGTGAAATTTCTTAATGTTAATTGTTTTATTTTGTTATAGTTCATAGCTTACGGAGGCAAAAGCTTTTGAGCCGTAAACTATGGACTTTTGTTATAATCTGTTATGATAATGAAGGGAGAGTAGGTATTATTGGAAAGGGTATTTATATTTGATTCAACACTGCGTGACGGAGCTCAGGCCGAAGGAATTTCCTTTTCTGTTGAGGATAAACTGAAAATTGTAGAGCGATTGGATAATTTAGGCATATCTTATGTTGAAGCAGGGAACCCCGGTTCCAACCCAAAAGATTTGGAATTTTTCCAAAGGGTGCAAAAGATGAAATTAAAGAATGTACGCCTTACGGCTTTTGGAAGTACCCGCCGTGTAGGCATCCGGGCCGAAGACGATAATAATGTGCAGTCCTTGCTTAGGGCAAACACGCCGGCGGTATCAATATTTGGAAAGTCGTGGGATTTACATGTGGTTGATATATTAAAAACAACCCTTGAAGAAAATCTAAATATGATAAGGGACACCATATCCTTTTTTAAAGAAAAGGGTAAAGAAGTAATCTTTGATGCAGAACATTTTTTCGATGGATACAAGGAAAACAGTGAATATGCCCTTAAGGCATTGCAGTCGGCCGTGGATGGGGGCGCGGATTGCCTTGTGCTGTGTGATACCAATGGAGGGTGTTTTCCATTGGAAGTTTATGAGATTACTAAAAAAGTATATGAAATGTTTAAACCGGTCCCCATCGGGATTCACTGTCATAATGATACGGGAATGGCTGTTGCTAACAGCATTGTTGCGGTGCAGGCAGGAGCAGTACATGTACAGGGAACCTTCAATGGATTTGGTGAGCGCTGCGGTAATGCTAACTTGTGTACCATTATCCCTGATTTACAGCTCAAGCTAGGTATCCGGTGCATACCTGAAGAAAATATGAAAAAACTCTCTTCTGCAGCACGGTTTATAAGTGAGATTGCAAACGTTGCTCATGATGAGAGAGCACCCTATGTAGGAAATTCTGCCTTTGCCCATAAAGGTGGAATGCATATTGATGGGGTCCACAAGAACCCCAGGACATTTGAACACGTTAATCCGGAACTGGTGGGCAACCAAAGAAGATTCCTGATGTCGGAGGTGGCCGGCCGGGCAACTATTCTTTCACGGATTAATGAAGTTGCTCCCCATCTTACAAAAGATTCGCCGGAGACAAAGAGGATTATTGATAAGTTAAAGAAGCTGGAACATGAAGGTTACCAGTTTGAAGGGGCGGAGAGTTCCTTTGAATTGATAATCAGGAAGGAACTTGGGAAATACAAGCCGTTTTTTGAACTGGAGCATTTTAAGGCCATTGTAAGTGAGCCAAGTAATTCTAATTATAGTTCATCAGCAATGATTAAAATCAGGGTGGACGGAGAAGAAGAAATTACTGCAGCAGAGGGAGAAGGTCCGGTCAATGCATTGGATAAGGCCCTTCGAAAAGCACTGGAACGCTTTTATCCTCAGTTGAAAGAGATGCACCTTACCGATTTCAAGGTAAGGGTGCTGGATTCCAATAAAGCAACGGCGGCAAAAGTACGGGTTTTGATTGAATCTACGGACGGAGAAGATGTGTGGAGCACGGTGGGAGTCTCCACAGACATTATTGAAGCCAGCTGGAAGGCATTGGTGGATTCGGTAGAATACAAGCTTCATAAAAACATTGAAAAATGAACGAATGGGATTGTCCCCATTCGTTTATTTTTTTTGTAAATGTTGCCCAAATATCTTTGATAATATTTTAACAATTTTGTAAGCCGGGGGAGCAGGGATATTCCCTTTTGCTGTTATTTGTTTTCTGGCTTGTGGTAATAAAAATACTGTAAAAGCAAAGAATATATAAAAGGAAAATTTTTTTTTGTTTAAAATATGGCATTTAAGCAGCTTAAAGCATTGGTTATATGAGGGAAAAAATCAAATTATTGTGATTTTAACGATAAAAGAAAAAGGAGGCGTTTGAGGTATGGACGAAAAGGATAACAACAAAGATGTGGCCTATGAAATTGAACAGCTTGTTGAAAGGGGCAAGATGGCCCTTAAAGAAATGGTGAAGCTGACACAAGAGCAAGTGGATCATATTGTAAAGGAAATGGCAATGGCCGGGCTGGAAAACCATATGAGGCTGGCAAAGCTTGCTATAGAGGAGACCAAAAGGGGAGTATATGAAGATAAAATAATCAAAAACTTGTTTGCTACGGAACATGTTTACCATAGTATAAAGTATCAGAAAACGGTTGGAATAATTGATGAAAATGAAGAAGAAGATTATTTTGAGATTGCAGAACCGGTCGGTGTTATTGCAGGTATTACGCCGGTGACCAATCCTACTTCCACCACATTGTTTAAATGCATCATTTCCATGAAGACTCGAAACCCCATTATTTTTGCTTTTCATCCCAGTGCACAACAGTGCAGCGTAGAGGCAGCTCGGGTGATGAGGGATGCGGCAATACGGGCAGGAGCGCCGGAATACTGTATTCAATGGATAGAGCATCCTTCGGTGGAAGCAACCCAATTGCTCATGAAAAATGACGGAATTTCATTAATTCTTGCTACGGGCGGCTCATCCATGGTAAAGGCCGCATATAGTGCCGGCAAACCGGCTTTAGGGGTGGGACCGGGAAATGTTCCCTGTTACATTGAAAAATCGGCGGATATTAAAAGAGCTGTTACGGACCTGATCCTGTCAAAGACCTTTGACAACGGAATGATTTGCGCATCAGAACAGGCAGTTATAATTGATGAAGAAATATATGAACCGGTAGTTAATTATATGAAAAAGCTCGGCTGTTATTTTGTAAATGATGAAGAAAGAAAAAGGTTGGAAAGCGTTGCAATTGATGAGAAGAGAGGATCCATGAATCCCAAGATAGTAGGACAGTCTGCTTACACCATTGCCCAAATGGCAGGGATAGACGTCCCTGAAGATACAAAGATATTAGTTGCAGAGTTGGAACAGGTGGGTCCTGAATATCCTCTTTCCAGAGAAAAGCTAAGCCCCATTCTGGCATGTTATAAAGTCAAGGATTCCAAGGAAGGAATTGAAAGAGCTTTCCAAATGGTGGAATTTGGAGGCTCCGGGCACTCGGCAGTTATCCATTCCAATAATGATGATGTGATAAATGAATTTGCAGAGAGGATAAACACCGGGAGACTTATTATTAATCAGCCTTCCAGCCAGGGAGCTATTGGAGACCTTTACAATACCAATATGCCTTCTTTAACCCTGGGATGCGGCTCTTTTGGACGAAATAGCACCACTGCTAATGTAACGGCAGTCAATTTGATCAATAAAAAACGCGTGGTAAGGAGAAGATACAATATGCAGTGGTTTAAGATTCCTGAGAAGATTTACTTCCAACCCGGTTCTGTACAGTATCTTTCAAAGATGCCCAATATATCAAGAGCTTTTATTGTTACGGATGAGACCATGGTTAAGCTGGGAAATGTGGCAAAGGTTCTTTATCATCTGCGAAAAAGGGAAGGCAGAAATTATGTATCTTCTGAAATTTTTGACAGGGTACAGCCGGACCCTACCGTTGATACTGTAAATGAAGGAGTAAAAGCAATACAAGCCTTTAAGCCGGATGTAATAATTGCCCTTGGAGGCGGTTCTGTCATTGATGCTGCCAAGGCAATGTGGCTATTTTATGAGCATCCTGATACAAATTTTGATGACTTAAGGATGAAGTTCATGGACATACGCAAAAGGGTATTTAAGTTTCCGCCCCTTGGGAACAAAGCCAAATTTGTTGCAATACCTACCACTTCGGGTACCGGTTCGGAAGTCACTTCCTTTACCGTTATAACCGACCCGGAAAAGGGAACCAAGTATCCTCTTGCAGATTATGAGCTTACCCCGGATGTGGCAATTATCGATCCGGAGTTCGTACAATCGGTACCTCCTCGGGTAACTGCTGACACGGGAATGGATGTATTAACCCATGCCATTGAAGCCTATGTATCGGTAATGGCATCCGATTATACCGATGCCCTGGCAATGAAAGCAATACAACTGGTATTCGAATATCTTCCAAAGGTGTACCGTAATCCGAAGGATAGTAAGGCCCGGGAAAAGATGCATAATGCGTCCTGTATAGCAGGAATGGCTTTTACCAATGCTTTTCTTGGTATAAACCACAGTTTGGCGCACAAGTTGGGAGGCGAGTTCCATATTCCTCACGGCAGAGCCAATGCAATACTACTGCCCCATGTAATACGGTATAATGCGTCGAGGCCGACGAAATTTACTGCTTTCCCAAAATATGAGCATTATGTAGCCGATGAAAAATATGCGGAAATAGCAAAATACCTTGGGCTCCCTTGCAGTAGTGTTGAAGAAGGCGTCAACAGCCTGGTTTCGGCTGTAATTGACCTTATCAACAGCCTGGATATGCCTACCTCGATAAAGGAATGCGGTGTGAGAAGAGAACAGTTTATGAAAGTGCTGGATGAACTTGCGGAGAAAGCCTACGAGGATCAGTGCACCACTGCAAATCCAAGGATGCCTTTAATATCTGAATTAAAGGAAATTTACATGAAGGCATATGAGGGAATTGAATAGTATTTTTATTAAGTACCTACTAAACCGGTAGGTACTTTTTTTGTTTGCAGAAAAAATTTTATCCCAATACAGGAAACTTGACAGCAGTATATAAATGAAATAGAATACTTAATGTAAATGCAAACAATTTGCAGATAGAGCCGGAGGTGAAAATATGAACGATATAAAAGACTTTTTTGCGGCAAGCGGATGCAAGATGACAAAGCAGAGAAAAGCAATCCTGGAAATACTCATGGACAGCAGGACATGTCTATCTGCAGAAGAAATTTTCATTAAGGCAAAAAATATTAACCCCAACATATGTCTCACTACCGTATACAGGACAATTGAGCTGTTGGCTTCGTACCGCATGTTAAACAAGATTGATATTGGTGATAATAAATACAGGTATGAAATAAATTCCAATACCCATTATCATCATATTATTTGCATGGGATGCAAAAAGATGTTTAAGGTTCAAGGGTGTCCGGTTCCGGATTTTGAAAGCTCGATAAGGGCTCAGACAAAGTTTAAAATTATAGGCCATCGCCTGGAGGTTTATGGGTATTGTCCCGAATGTCAGGGTACAGTTTAAAATTTATTAAAGAAAGGTGATATATAAATGAGTCATTTGCATTTGGTAGATGGTGTACTTGAACCTGTATGGTGGGTCCTTGGTTATGCTATTACTTTAGGGATACTTGGCATTGCCGTTACAAAGGTGAGAAAGGTGGAACTGGCCAAAAAGGTTCCTTTTATCGGTGTAATCAGTGCCCTGATGCTTATTACCATGTCGATACCTTTAGGATTTTTACCTGTTCATCTGAATTTAACCGTATTGGCAGGAATCCTTGCAGGCCCGTGGTTAGGTTTTATCGGGGTATTTATAGTGAACCTGATCCTTGCTTTAATAGGGCATGGTGGTATAACTGCCGTAGGATTAAATACATTGATTATAGGTGTGGAAGTATTTGCAGGCTCTTTTGTGTATAAACTGCTTGTTAATAGAATTAAACCTGTAAAGGCTTCCATAATTTCTGTGGTAATTGCGTTGTTATTGTCCACATCTCTAATGTTGGGAATGTTAGCGGCAGTTAATGCGAATTGGGAACATGCGCTTTCCCATGGTGATGGGCATACAAGTATACTTCATGAGGGAGAGCCTTTGGAGATAGGCTTTTTTGCCCTTTCGGGATGGAGTGCATTTGTTGTTATATTATTATCCGGTATTATGTTGGAAGCATTGGTGACTGCACTGGTAGTTCGTTTTTTTATGAAAGTAAGGCCGGAGATGGTTATTTGATTACTATTTTAAATTGTGGAGGAGTTTTATGGACATAGCTTATATTGACCAATTGTCAAATAACGGAGGTGGCTGTTTAAACAAGGCGTCAGCCATCTCTAAAATTTTGATGACTGTCTGCATCATTGTATCCGTAATCCTATGTGAAAACGTGACGGAATTGGCTGTTATCTTTGCAGTACTGCTTCTGTTAATTGTAGTTAATAAAATGCCTTTGGGTAAAATACTGCATATTGCTGCATACCCTGTTTTTTTTAGCCTTTTATTTGCTTTGATGCGGTTCAGTTATTCTGTTGAGATGGGATTTGTGGTATTATTGAAAGGTGCAAATGCCGCTGTAGCAATGATTCTTTTAATGGTTACGACTCCTTATCCGCTGATTTTTTCTTTTTTACGTTTGTTTCTGCCCGGTGTGGTGGTGGATGGACTGCTCTTTACTTACAGGACCTTTTTTATATTGCTTGACAAGCTGCAAAAAGCATTAACCGTAATAAAGCTTAGGGGAGGCTTTAGACCGTTCAATATTATCTTTAATGTGAAAAATTTAGCCGGAGTAATAGGCGTATTGTTTATTCATGCATTTGATATGTCTGAAAGAATGTACAATATATATTCCCTGAGAGGGTATGAAGGAAGGCTGGTACTGGAAAGCAAGTGGTATGGGCTTAAAAAATGGGATTGCATTCCTCTTGGTATTGGCATAATAATACTGGCATTGGTGGTGGTTTTATGAATACGATTATAAAAGTAAAATGCCTGAAGCATATTTATCCCGATAAAACAGAAGTAGATATATGTGGCCTGGACTTTATTGTAAATAAAGGTGACAGGGTGGTTATACTGGGACCCAATGGTACAGGCAAGACTACACTGCTTTCTCATATATTGGGGATATTAAAGCCGGTAGATGGGCAGATAAGTGTTTTTGGTGTCAACCCCTTTAAAGAATTCAAACATATCCGAAAGAAGATTGGGGTAGTATTTCAAAATGTAGATGAACAGATTATAGGCCCAACGGTATATGACGATATTGCCTTTTCGCTGCGAAATGCAGGTATGAGCAAAGAACTGGTAAGGGATAAGGTCTATGATATTGCCAAAACACTGGAAATTGAAGATATATTGGGTAAAATACCCCATTACTTAAGCGGGGGACAAAAGAAAAAGGTTGCTTTAGCCGGCGCACTGTCCATGTCTCCTGAGCTGTTAATTATGGATGAGCCTTTTGACGGCCTGGATCCAAAGTCAAAAAAGGAAATGATCGAGCTTATTAATGCTCTTAACCGGGATAGGGGGGTTACCACCATCATTACCACCCATGATGTAAACATTGTAACTTACATTGCTGATCTGATTTATATTATTAATAAAGGGCGCATTGTAAGCAGTGGTGACCCGGAAGAGATTTTCAAACAGTCGGATGTACTTAAGGAAGCTAATCTTGAACCACCTATTCTTATTCAGCTGTTTGACAGGCTGGCAAAAAAAGGTTATAATGTTAATATTCCCATTGATATTGACCAGGCAGAAGAAGAAATTTACAGGTTAATTAATGCACAAAAGTGCTGTTAAAGAAGGGAAATAAAAAATTCCGTTTTTTAAGAGGAATTATAAAAAACAAGGCGAATATTTATTGTAAATAATTATATATGCGGGGGGGATATGTAATGGATGTGGAACGGGAACTGGAAAAGAAAACAAGGTTTACAGAGCCCATTTATAACCGGACAAGCCGCCAGTCACAGTATGTAAGGAAGGGCAAAAGCATCATTCAGTCACTCAATTATAATAAGGTTTATAACATAGCCCTGGCCGGTATTGTAGCAGTTTTAGCATTTTCCCAATTCCAGCTTGGTGCAAGGTATAAAAAAATGGTAATGCTTCTTGAGCAGCAGGGGATTATCCAAAGTGAAGACAGCGGAGGAAGTACGAGCAAGATTGAGCAAATGGAAAATAAGCTGGTGGAAGTTGAGAACAATTTGAGCAAAATCATGGGCCAGTTTGAGTGGAACTTTGAGGAGACTGGTGATACTTCTTTACCTGCAGGTGCTTCGAATGGGAATCCAAATTATAAAGAATACGTTGTACAAAAAGGCGATACATTGTGGAGTATTAGCGTAAGACTATATGGTGATGGGAAAAGAAGTAAAGAGCTTATGGAAATCAACGGCTTTTCCGAGAGTACCATTTTACAGGATGGGCAAGTGATTTTGGTACCAAAGAATTAGAAAAACAGTTGAGAGGAATAAAATGAGAAAAGCAAAATTTATAAGGTACATAAAGAGTCTTTATATACGATTTTATAAAGATGATATACCGGCATTGGGTGCCCAGCTTGCTTATTATTTTTTGCTTTCTTTTTTTCCGTTTTTAATCCTTCTCATTACAATAATAAGTTATACTCCTATATCCAGTGAGGATGTATTAAAAGAATTGGCATATATTTTACCTGAAAGCGCCTTTGAACTGATTGAAGAAAGTGTTTTCCTTGGTAATACAAAAGTGACGGGACAGTTTCTGTCTTTTGGTTTTATAGCAATGCTGTGGACTGCATCCAATGGGATCGGGGCAGCGGTAAGATGCTTGAATAAGGCTTATGATGTGGAGGAAAAGAGGCCGTTCTGGCAGATTAAATTCATGTCCGTCTTTTTTACCATTGCCCTTGCCATTGTAATACTTTTATCCTTCGTGCTTTTAATTTTTGGCCAGCATGTAGGTATCTACCTGGCGGGAAGGATAGGGATTGAAAGCTATTTTTATGCGTTGTGGAATGTTATAAGATATATTTCAATAACCCTTATAATTATCATGGTATTTGCGGCCTTTTACCGTTATGTACCTAACCGCCGTTTGTGTTGGAGGGAAGTGCTGCCGGGAGCTGTTTTTACTACCATCTCGTGGATTATTGCTTCAATGGGATTTGCATTTTATGTAAATAACTTTGGAACCTATTCCATAGTTTATGGTAGCCTTGGTGGAGCCATTGTGTTGTTGGTTTGGTTGTTTTTAAGCTCAATGATCATACTAATGGGGGGAGAATTAAATGCAACCCTTGCCTTTGACAGGGAAAAAGAGGGAAAGCCCCATGAAAAGCATTAATGAGCAGGAGCATATGTTAAGGTGATGCCCAGTGGATAAAGTAAAATATTTTATAAATATGCCTGTCCGTGCCAGCATAGAAATGATTAAGATGCGGTTAGGATATAAAAAAGGTACAACTGTTTTAGATAATATTCAGCGTGAAGAGCTTGAAAAGGGTATCGAAAAGGGGTTTGCCCTTTGTCAGCCGAGGGGTGCTTTCGGCCGCTTTATAATAAAAGAACATCAAACGGACTTTATAATGTTGGAGAATGGGCAAGTGCTGAAGAGCAATAGCCTTGCCCGTCTTTTGGAAAACAGTGATGAAGTAGTGTTAATGGCGTCCACTGTCGGGAAACAAATTGTTGACAGGATAGTTTATGAGATAAATGAGGGGGATGCATCCCTGGGGGTAATACTTGATTCCGTTGCTTCCCAAACAGCCGATGCGGGCTTAACCTGGATTGTACGTTATATAAATCAACATTTATACAGGGAAGGGAAGAGGCTTACAAAACATCGCTATAGTCCGGGATACGGGGATTTGCCTTTGGAGAATCAAAAAATCCTCTTTGATTTGCTTAAACTGGAAAAACTCCAATTAGCACTTACCGAAAGTTACATGCTTGTTCCGGAAAAATCGGTAATTGCTATTGCAGGAATAGAAAGGATTGATAAGTGTGAATAAAAAAGATTTTAAACAATACCTGCAGCAAAATATTATGATATTGGACGGTGCAACGGGGACACAGCTTCAAAAGAAAGGGATGCCGCAAGGGGTATGCCCTGAGAAATGGGTTCTTGAACATCCGGAAGTAATTATTGATATACAAAGGGAGTATTTCAAGGCCGGTTCCGATGTAGTATTTGCCTGTACCTTTGGAGCAAACAGAATAAAGCTGAATGAGTATGGATTGGGGGATAGGGTTGTAGAGATTAACAGGACATTGGCACAGCTGTCGCGGGAAGCAGCAGGGCGGGATAAATGGGTTGCCGGGGACATCGGGCCTACAGGGGAATTTGTACGCCCCATGGGTGATAGACCTTTTGAAGAGTTTGTGGATATATATAAGGAACAGGTAAAAGGTCTGCTTGAAGGAGGAGTGGACTTTTTTGTTATTGAAACGATGATGGATATACAGGAAGCGCGGGCAGCCCTTTTGGCTGTTAAGGAAAGCTGTGATTTGCCCGTATGTGTAAGCATGACCTTTAATGAAGACGGCAGAACATTGACCGGTACCGACCCGGCCACCGCCTTGATTATACTGCAAAGCCTTGGTGCTGATGTGGTTGGCTGCAATTGTTCTACCGGCCCCGGGACGATGCTGGATATAATCGCGGCTATGCGCCCTTATGCCCGGATACCGCTTATGGCTAAACCAAATGCCGGGCTGCCCAGGTTTGTGGACGGCAATACCGTATTTGATATGGATGCAAAGGAATTTGGTAAATATGCAAGGCAATTTGCCGAACTAGGTGTTAGGATGATGGGAGGATGCTGCGGTACATCCCCGGAATACATAGAGAGTATTTGCTTTCAGCTTGAAGGTTATGAGCCGGCTCTAATCAAAGCCAATGAAATAAGTGTAGTTACCTCTGCCAGGAAAACAGTAAACATAGGCAACAATCGTCCCGTGATTATAGTAGGTGAACGCATCAATCCTACAGGGAAAAAGAAGCTGCAGGAAAGTTTAAGGGAAGAAAGGCTGGATATAGTTTTGGACTTGGCCTTGGAACAGGTGGAAAACGGAGCAGAGATTTTGGACGTAAATGTAGGGATGCCCGGGATTAATGAAAGGGAAACCATTGTAAAGGTCGTGGAGCTTTTAAGCAACAGGATTGATGTGCCGCTGTGTATAGATTCTTCTTCCCCGGAGGTAATTGAAGCGGCTCTTCGTATATACCCCGGTAGGGCAATCATCAATTCCATTTCTGCCGAAAGGAAAAAAGTAGAAAAGATGCTCCCTATTGCAGCAAAGTATGGAGCCATGTTCATAATCCTTCCCATTGGTGAACAAGGTGTCCCGGAAAGGGCAGAGCAGAGAATTGATTTGGTAAAATATGTATATGAAGAAGCAAAAAAGTACGGGTTTGATAAACAAGACTTGATTGTAGACGGGCTTGTCTTAACGGTTTCCTCCAACCAAAAGGCAGCCGTGGAAACATTAAAGGTTATCGACTGGTGTTCCCGTGAATTTGGCTGTAATACCATTATAGGTTTGTCCAATGTATCCTTTGGACTTCCCGAACGCAGTTGGATTAATGCTTCTTTTTTGGCAATGGCAATAGGCAAAGGCTTGACCATGGCGATTGCAAATCCGTCCGATCAAATGCTGATGAATATTAAAAGGGCCTGTGACGTTTTAGCTGCCAATGATTCCAATAGTGAAAGATATATTGCTCATTTTGGAGAAGGACCGGTTTCAAGCGGCAGAAAAACAGAACAGGAGGAAACACCGGTGACGCAACAGGTTTATGATGCGGTTGTGAAAGGCAGCAGCGAACGTATAGCCGGGCTTATAGATATGGCTTTATCCCAGGGTGTTGATGCCAACTGCCTGGTAGACGATATACTTATCCCTGCCATTAACTACGTGGGGGATCTATTTGAGCAAAAAAAATATTATCTTCCCCAGCTGATTCAAAGCGCTGAAACAATGAAAGCTGCCTTTGAAAAGTTGGAACCCGTGCTAAAAGCACGGAAAGCAGAAGGACAGTCAGGAAAAGTGAAGATGGTGTTGGCGACGGTAAAGGGAGATGTTCATGATATTGGCAAAAATATTGTGGGGTTAATGTTAAGAAATTATGGCTTTGAGGTATATGACATTGGAAAGGATGTCAGTGCCGATAAGATAATTCAAAAGGCAAAAGAAGTGGGAGCCGAAATCATTGGATTGTCTGCTTTGATGACCACGACAATGGTGGAAATGGGAAAAGTAATAGCACTGGCCAAAGAAGAAGGGCTGCGCTGTAAGTTTATAATCGGCGGTGCGGTTGTAAATGAACAGTTTGCACGGGAAATAGGGGCGGACGGATATGCAAAGGATGCCCATGATGCTGTAAAGCTGGTTAAAAGGTTATCCGGATAACGTAGAAAAAAGCTTGTGCCCATAATTGAAGTAAGATATAATTAAATTAGAACATTTTATTATGTTTATGTTATTAATTTGTCGGGGGGTTAATAAAAAATGATAAATATTCCAAAAGTAAAACTAGGACTTGTGGCAGTAAGCAGAGACTGCTTTCCCATGGAATTAAGCGAAAGAAGAAGAGAGGCAGTGATTCAAGCTTGCACAAACAAGGGTTTGGCAGTTTGTGAGATAAAGACAACGATTGAAAATGAAAAAGATGTTTTAAAGGCTTTGGATGAATTAAGGAGTGCAGAAGTAAACGCATTAGTTGTTTACCTTGGAAATTTTGGACCTGAAGGTCCTGAAACGCTGCTGGCGCAAAAATTCGGCGGCCCTGCAATGTTTGTGGCTGCAGCAGAAGAAACCGAGAACAACCTCATCGGTGGTCGCGGTGACGCATATTGCGGTATGTTAAATGCTTCCTATAACCTGGCCCTTAGGAAGTTGAGGCCATATATTCCGGAATATCCTGTAGGCACAGCAGAAGAAATAGCAGATATGATTGCTGATTTTGAAGACATAGCCAGAGTTATACTGGGACTGTCAAAGCTTAAAATAATGAGCTTTGGACCAAGACCACAGGATTTCCTGGCATGTAATGCACCCATCAAACCTTTATACGATTTGGGAATAGAGATTATGGAAAACTCCGAACTGGATTTGTTTGAATCTTTTCAAAAACATGCAAACGATGAAAGGATTCCGGCATTGGTTAAAGAAATGGAAGAAGAACTGGGAGAAGGCAATGGATACCCGGGTATTTTGCCTAAGCTTGCCCAATACGAGCTTACTTTGAAGGATTGGATGGAGAAAAACCTGGGCGCTTCGGAATATGCCATATTTGCCAATAAATGCTGGCCGGCTTTCCAAACCCAGTTTGGCTTTGTTCCATGTTATGTAAATTCAAGGCTGGCATCCATGGGAATTCCTGCAGCTTGTGAGACGGATATTTACGGTGCACTTAGCGAATACATTATCACATGTGCTACCCAGATTCCTGCCACGCTTCTTGATATAAATAATTCCGTACCAAAGGATATGTATGAAAATAATAAAGAATTACTGGCAGGATATAGGCTTGATGACCTGTTCATGGGATTCCACTGTGGTAATACACCAAAATGCAATATGAAAAATGCTTCAATGAAGTACCAGCTTATCATGCACAGGCTTCTCGAGCCGGATAAGGAACCGGATATCACCAGGGGAACATTGGAAGGTGCTATAAGACCTGGGGACATTACCCTGTTCAGGCTTCAGAGCACAGCAGATTGCACATTGAGAAGTTATATCGCCGAAGGAGAAGTCATTGATATTGATCCAAAATCCTTTGGAGGTATTGGTGTTTTTGCCATTAAGGAAATGGCAAGGTTCTACCGTTATGTGCTGATTGCAAAGAGATTCCCGCACCATGCAGGAGTTGCATTTAAGCATGTCGGAAAGGTACTGTTTGCAGCCCTTAAAATGCTTGGCGTTGACGATATTTCTTTCAACCAACCGGCTTCTATGCTGTATAAGGATGAAAACCCTTTCAAATAAGAAACATTCAATAATCTTATTACATAAATAAAAAGCAAGATGCAAAGCATCAGTTATACTAAACTGATATTTGCATCTTGCTTTTTTTATAAATTACATTTTATAATTCGCGTATTTCGGATAATGGAATGCCGTTTGATGAACCTATCGTTTCTCCATCCCAGACAAATACCTTTAATTTATGTTGATCAGTTATTACTGGGGGCAACATGAATCCTGCTGTGAGTTTTTCGGAAGCTCCTACAGGTATATTCTTTGATATGTAGGAAACATTAATCATTCTGTCTCCCTCGTACAATGCAACGATGACCAAAACATCTGTTATACTGCTGTTTGCGTTTGTAGCTGTAACCTCTGCATTAACTATCTTGTTTGCCACCAGTTTATCCATGTTGAATTCTGTCGAAACAGTGTACCCGTATTCTTCCTCATCTTCCACTATCACATTACATATTGCTGTTTTGTTACTACCGTCCACCGCAGTAGCAGTTATTGTTGCTGTTCCCGGAGCTATTGCATTTACGGTTACGCTGGTCTTTCCTGTTGCGGCATCATAAAATAATCCGCTTACGGTAGCCACTTCCGTATTGTCCGATGTAAATTTTACTCTCTTGTTCGTTGCATCTGCAGGGGTTACGGTTGCGGTCAGGGTTTCGCTTGAACCCTTCTTCAGGGTCAGTGTGCTCTTATCAAGCGTTATTCCTGTTACCGCTATGGGCCAGGTAGGTTCTGAGATTGAACCGTCAGTGGTTAAGTATATCCTGTCTATTGCAAGTCCTGATTCTCTTCCCCAGAAGTTAAGTTCATGTACGCCGGCGCTGATTTCTAAAGTAGATGCACCGAGTATTATGCCATCACTGCCATCGCTTATATTAACCCATCGCCACTGGCCGTTGCTTTTACCCTGGATACCGTTGGCGGTGAATTTATACTCTTTATCCAATCCAACGTGAATGGAGTCCGTGTTGTAATTACGGCTCTTGCAAAGCAGCCAAACGTAATATGTTCCTCCGGTTGGGAAATTGATCTTATAATTAAGACTTGAACCGGCATTCAGGCTGTCCGTATCAGTACCTGATGTAACCAAGGTGCCGTCGTCAGGTAAGAACTGCATGGCTTTTGTCGTCTGTCCGTCAACAAGGGACCAGGTATAAGTGCCGTTGGCAACACCACGTACATAAGCATTTTCGGTGTTTTCCGCTGCAGTTTCTGCTTCAATAGCCACCACAAAATTTTCAGGAATTACTTCATCGGTGAAGTTTATAGTGTAGACTGCCAGCATGGTATTGGGATAATCCTTTAATATGAATTCCGGACCGTAGAAAAATGGTTCTTCCATGTATACTTTTACTACTGCCTGCCCGGGTATTCCTGTTGCCTGGGTAATGGTTACCGTGGCATTGGGATCATTGGGAACGGCGCTGACTTGCGGTATTTTATCGCCGGTTAAGCCTCCTACGGTATAATCATAAACACCGGGTTCAAACCCATCTATCTGGTTTCCGTCTATCATAAGGTTGCGCAGCTGTAAAGGATCAGGGGGTACCGGCATTTGGCTCCAACTGCCGTAGTAACTGATACAAGTATCGCGCCATATTCCGGCATCTCTTTCATGGTTGGCTAATCGGTTTTTAACATCGGTAAAACGAGCATTATCTATATATGGCTGGAGGGAATCCCATTGTGCGCGCATGTTGGTTACATAGTGCACACCTATTTGGTAATTGCGGCATAACTCGTCCCAGAAAGTTCGGCCTGATTTCATGGTATAGGTGAAGGGTACATGATAGAACAAAGCCAGCAGGTTTTCCGGACAGGTTTCCATGCTGTTAAACATGGTGGCAAGTTCCGGCGCGTACAGGCTTGCAAAATTACTGCCGTTACTGGAACGGTCGTAACCAAGACCAACCGAGTCGGCCCTGCTATACCATCTTGCGTACCAGTCCGGGTTGGAGCCGGTGGAGATTTCGCTGGGTCCGGGACCGTAATGGTCGCTTTGCCGTTGCTGATGAACAAGACCTAGGGATTCCTGATAATTGACCAAGGCCTCTCGGGAACCCATCATCATGCGCTTAATCGTATCAACCACGTAGGGGTCGTTGCTCCATGTCATGCGGATCCAATCGTCAGCAATTGATTTGGATGTAAGTGTCCAGTCCCAGGCCATGCGTCCGAAAGCAAACCAGTTAGCCTGACCGAAGGGATGACCAGTTAAGTTGGTTGCAGAACCGATATTTGAAACACCGGTCATACTTGTCATATCAGTATGTCCGTGAAGTGTTCCGTCAATGACCTTTCCCACATAGGAACCGGCACCATCGACGTAGGTATCTGATTTTAATATTTCTTCCCAAATCGGTGCCAGGTAGGTAAGGTGAGTGCTTTGGCCGGTATATTCCTGGGTTATTTGCAATTCAATACATTGTTTTGTTTGCGGCATTTGCCCGAACAAGGGATGGAACGGCTCGCGCGGCATGAAATCCAGGGGACCGTATTTGGTCTGGACAAATACATTATCGTCAAATTGTCCGTCAAGGGGTTTAAATTCCAGGTAAGCCCTCTTCAGGCGGTCGGGGTCCACATCGGCACGGTAAACAAAGGAGCGCCAGAATGCAATACCTCCATGCCGAGCCAAGGCCCTGGCCAGACAGTTTGCACCATCGGCATGGGTACGACCGTAGTCACCGGGTCCGGATTGACCTTCTGAGCCGGCTTTAATCAAAAATCCTCCAAAGTCGGGTATTTGCGAATAAATGGCGTCAACCATATCGTTCCACCATTTAATAACCTGTGGGTCCAGCGGGTCGGCAGTGTTTAATCTGGGGCTGCTGGATACACCGGGATAGGAAGGTGTTGCTATACTGCGTGGTGCATTGAATGGCACGGATAAGTAAACTTTAATTCCATAGGGTCTGAATAAGTCGGCCAATGCCTTTTCTTTTGCTATATACTCAGCGGTCAAATATGTGGCAGATGCATTGACATTATTAAATACGAAAGCATTGATTCCTACTGAAGCACAAGCCCGTGCAAAGGTGGTGTATCGGGGCAGGAGGGTATCCGGCAGCGAGTTCCAGTTTATAAAATTACCGCCGGCATAATTGCGTTCGGTTTCCCAGTGATCCAATTTCCGAATTTTAACTTTAGGTTTGTCGGAGATGTCCAGGTTGGTTATGGACTTTTGGGTTTGAAGAAGCCTTAGGAAACCAAAGGTTCCATAGAGAGCACCAAATTCGCCCTTGGAAGCAATTACGGTAACCTTCTTCCCGTCGATAGTGACGGATTTAATAATATAGCCTTCGTCCCCTAATGAATCAAGCGTATCTTCCAGGTTCAGGCTTCTAATAATAGAGGAGCTGGCAGGAGTACCCACTATTACCGAACCTTCACTGATTGTATCGGTTTCAACATAAGGTATGTCCAGGTCCAACAGGCCGTCCAATCCCATGTTTAGTTCATCACGTATAATGGTTAAGGTGGCTGAAGATGAAGGATTCGGCACTACTATATTGGTAACAACCCTTCGGTACTCGTCCAACTTGTCTGCATCGCTAACCCTGACATAACGCAGCCACAAGTTGGATCCGTCCTCATCCGGTGGTAAAGATGGCAAAGGATTTTCTTCCGCTGCAACAAAAGTACCGGGGACAATGAAAGTGAATAATATGGATAATAATAAAATTGAGCTGATGATTTTTTTAAAAAGCTTTTTCATACATTTACCCCTTTCGTTGTAAATTTAATAAAATTATACCATATAATCGTTTTATTGGGATAGTTTTATGTGTAATTTTTTTCATTGCATAGCAAATATTTATAATATTGTTAACTAAAAAGTATATAGGTACATAAGTACATAATCTATAAAAGTGAAAAAGATTCTACAGTTAAATTTTTCCCTTGAAAAAGCAAAAAAGCCTGCAATTATCAGCAAGCTTTTCTTTTTTTTACTTTTCCTTTTATCTTTTTATGGTTGTAACATGGTTTTCTATTTCTTTTTCAGAGGTATCCAGGATATCATTAATTTTATATAAAGTATCGTTTACATTCTTTCTGATTTGCTCAATATATTTTTTGGCAGTTGCTAATCGTTGGGTTTCCTGTTCCACTTTTAATAAGGCTTCCTGGATAATGGATTGAGCTTCCATGAGAGCTTGTGATATTATTTCACTGGCATACTTTTCCGCTTTGATAATGATATCGCCTATTGAATCAATTTTATTCTTCAACTCCATGTTTTCATTTTCGTTTTGTAAACTTAAATGAAAATGAGGACTCCAATCCTCTGTGGTACAATGTTTTTGCTTATGAAACAAATACCTCCCAGAAAGGAATGAAGTCCTCATGCAAAAAATTGTACCAGTTAAATGTCCAAAATGCAATAATGAGCATTCTTTTTATCGCTATGGCAAAGATAAAGATGGTTTCCAAAAATATCTTTGCCATAAGTGTAAGCACCAATTTGCTCCTTATTTTAATAATATTGTATTGGAACTTATGACAATGTTAAATTTTGATTCTGATGAATGGCACGCTGATGAAACTACTGTAAAAATCTCTGGTAAAAAATATTATATATGGTTCATTATGGACTCAGAGACTCGCTTTGTCTTAGGATTTCATCTTTCACCACATAGAGATTCAGAGCAGGTTTTTTCTTTACTTAATTCTGTTAAAAGCTTAGGCCAACCTGTTGCTATTGTCAGTGACCGTTACAGTGCTTATAAGGTTCCTGTTAAAACTGTTTTAGGCAATAACATTAAACACATTCGTGTTGAAAGCTTTAAAGATGATATTTCTAACAATCTTATAGAGTCTTTCCATCATCAATTTAAAGCTTGGTATAAGACAAAGCAAGGTTTCAACTCTTTTGAATCAGCAAATAACCTAATCAGCATGTTCTTATTCTTTTATAACTTTGTTAGACCCCATTCATCTCTTAATGGTTTAACACCTGCTCAAGTAGCTGGATTAACTCTAACTGCTAAACAGAAGAAAAAGTATCTTCTTGTTGCATAAGCTTTGTTTTAATTTCGCCTAACTATTTTTCAAATGTTCGTCCTCGAGATTGTCAAGGGCGCGCTTCAGCGCGTTCATTTTTACCCTTGACAATCTCAACGACGAACATTTACTATTCTTCAGGCGAAATTTATAACAAATCAGAGCAATTGTATAAAACATTGTGTCATTTTTTCATTTTAAGTTTACAAAGCCTATTTTTGTATTATAGCTTATTAGTATTGATCAATTGGATTTTTCGATAAAAATACTTTTAATAGATATTCATAAATTTTTTGGCATAACTTTTATCATTGTAAAGTATTACGGTAGGATTTGTCGATATGAGAAATTTAGCTTATCAATTAACCATATTGCCTTCAATGAAAGTTTGTCGATAAAGTTCTGAGGGGCTTCAAATGTTTATGGTTATTCATTTAGCAATGCATTGCCAATGTAAATGATAGTAAGGTATAATGAAAAAAAATTATATTGGAGGGATGCTGAATGTCAAAGATAGTAACAAAAACAATGACGCTGGAAGAAGCAAAGAAATTGGGTATCGACTCCTGGGGCAGATGGGAATGTGAACCTTCTACTTTTGATTGGGAGTATCCTGAACAGGAAACAGCATACGTTTTTGAAGGAGATGTTATTGTAAAACACGGAGAGGAACAGACTCATATTACACCGGGTATGCTGGTATCCTTTCCTAAAGGGATGAAGTGTGTATGGGAAGTAAGAAAAACCATTAAGAAGGCGTATACGTTTAATTTTCCAATAGAGTAGCAAGGGAGAAGCGTGCCAAGGGGACGGTTCTTCTGACATTGTTCGTTTGACATGATGTTTGGATGTCAGGTGTGTATTTAGGTGCTTGGAACCATACGACAAAGAGTACGAAAATGCTTGAATCATTAACAGTGTCTTGTTAAAATATTCATTTGGAATATTTTTAACAAAGGGGATATAGGTATTAGCAGGATATACTTGTGAAAGAATTAATGGATAAAAGTTTATTATTTCTTGGAAAAATTTTAGGAATGTGAGGGATAAATAGAAACATAAGATAAATTAGCATGTCAGAAGAACCGTCCCTATGACATTAATTGCCAAGGGGACGGTTCTTCTGACATTATTCATTTCACATTATGTTGGGATGTGAAGAGGGTATTTTGAGGTTTAGAACATTAAGGCGGGATGTAATCGTTCGGATAAAACAAATATAGGCACTATAATTATTTGACGTATTCTTCAAATAATCATAGTGCCTATATTTTTTCAAGCCATGAAAACTGAAACCTTCAACATTGGCGGAGAGAGAGGGATTCGAACCCTCGGTACCCGTTTTAGCAGGTACACACGATTTCCAGTCGTGCGCCTTAGACCAGCTCAGCCATCTCTCCATGATATATTGATTCACTTAATCTAGCACTTGTCGCATAATTCTCTTAACCGATTTCATGCGACTATTATATTATAGCCAGTTATGGAGGCTTTGTCAAGATATTTGTTCATTGAACTTTTCATGGCAACTCATGGCAACTCTTTCAATCAAATGCATTAATTGTTCATTTGGTTTTCATATTTTACATGATATAATAAATTCTGTAAGGGGCAAAATTTGTATCTAAGAGAAAAATTTAACAGGAGATTAAAAATGACAAGACAAAACAGAATAATTTCAATGATTATCGTTACTTCGATAATTATTAGCCTGTTGTTTAGTACAACGGTCGTAGGGGTATCGGCGGCGGAAACGGCAACAGGAGTTTTTTGACATGGATATTTCTGTTGAAACAACTATGAATTACCTTAAGGCAGGCGAGATTATTTTTGTTTTTGTAAGTGTGACCAATAGGAGTGGAAGAAGCGTTCATGCTATGGCAATTGTGGCGCTATTTGACAGGGACAATAAGATGATGGGTCTTGCATATATGTCAAAAACAATTGACGTGGGTGTCACAGAACAGTTGAATGCAGGTCTTAGACTTCCGGAAGATGTTACTGACCATGTTTTGAGAGTATTTGTATGGGAAGGGAAAAGTTTAGAAAATACTACAATGTATCCATTGTCAGACGTATTTGAATTAAGTCCCGAGCCGAAAAGGGAATAATATCTTATTAGACACCACCGGTGGAATATGATAAGAACAAAAAATATCCCGTTGAATTTCATATTTTTCATGATATAATAAATTATGTAAGAAAAGGTAAATGTGTATCTATAAAAGAAAAATTTAACGGGGGATGAAAAATGACAAAACAAAACAGAATCATTTTAATGATTATCGTTACCTCGATGATTATTAGTCTGCTGCTTAGTACAACTGCAGTAGCGGTATTGGCAGGTGAAGGTACAACTGAAGACTATGATATGGACATTTCTGTTACATCAAATATGAATTACCTTCATCCAGACGAAATACTAGACGTCACAGTAAGTGTGACAAATAGGAGTGAGAAGAGCGTTCCTGCTTTAGCAATTGTGGCACTATTTGATGGAAATAATGAGATGAAGAATGTATCATATATTTCAAAGTCAATTCCTGTGGGTGCTACAGAAAATATGATTGCAGGGTTTAGACTTCCGGAAGATGTTACTGACCATGTTGTAAGGGCATTTGTATGGGAAGGTGAATCTTTATCCGATACTACAATGCGGCCATTGTCAGAAGTATTTGAATTAGGTACCGAGCCGGAAAGAATAATATCTTATGAGACGCCGCCAGCAGGATTCGATGTTGCAAAGAGTGGGGTTTCTTACGGAAATATTGTGGAGATACAATATTATTCAAACACTACAGGCAGAATGAGAAAAGCAAACGTAATTCTGCCACCTGGATATGATGAAACCAAAAAATATCCCGTGCTATATCTACTTCATGGCATAGGTGGGGATCATAGAGAATGGTTGTCAGGTAATCCACAGTATATTATTGGTAATTTAGTTGCTGCAGGTAGAACGGATGAAATGATTGTTGTTATTCCAAATTGTAGAGCACGAGCGGATGATTCTGTTCCAACCACAGATATGTTTTCACTTGCTCATTTTCAAGAATTTGACAACTTTATAAATGATCTTAAAAACGATCTCATGCCCTATATAAAAGCAAATTATTCCGTTGCCGAAGGTCGCGAAAATACTGCTATTGCAGGTCTTTCAATGGGAGGACGTGTATCACTGCATGTCGGTTTCACAATGCCGGAAACATTTGGATACATAGGAGCATTTACACCTGCATTTGGTATCTTGGAATATACAAATTTAGGAGTAACGGAAAAAGGTTTATTTACCGAAGACACATTTAAACTACCGGAAGAATATAACGGTAAAACAGTGGTTATGATTTCTGCAGGTTTAAATGATACAGTTGTTAGGGATGAGCCTAAAAGATATCATTTAGTATTAGAGAAAAATGGAACAAAGCACTTTTATTATGAACTTGCAGGCGGCCACGATTTTACAGTTTGGAAGGATAGCTTATATAATTTTGCAAAAGAGTTATTCCATTAATCAATCATTGAACATATAATTCTTTGATTATTGGTAAATAAAAAAAAGCTTGGGAAGCTTTGAATATCAAGCAATCCCAAGCTTATGTTTTTTTATAATGAATTATGTGTGAAAGTATTAAAAGGCTATGCTTTTTTTAATAATAAGTGCTTTTCCATATCTTCCAATGTCTTTATATCCTCTTCATTCAGCATTTCATACAGTTTTTTTCTATACTCTACTACTTCTTCAATTTTGCTTTTTTTACTCTTAACTTTATTAACTTCACTCCAATGAATTTTCCTGTTCTTATAATATAAGTCGAAATCTACCAACCTGGTTCCGTCAGCAGAATATTCCAGTGCCATCAATATCTTTTTTATGTCTTCCGGTTTAGAAAATGTGAACAATCTCACCTGATAGGTCAAAACTGAATATAGCATGACAGCGTAGTCCTTGGTCCAGCTTTCGCCTAGTATCATTCCTATTTCAAGCTTTGACAATACAAACATCAGCCGGTCATAGTTTTCCTTATACCTTCCTGTTGAATCATAAATGTTAATTCTAAGTTCATACCATTGACTGTCATCCAGGCTTTGTGTAATAAACCTTAGTCCTTCTAACCGCAGCTTACCCCGGACCAATCTGCCAGGCTGTGGGATTAGCAACTTGGTGTCCAAAAAGTCAGTGACCGGACCGCTGAGTACCTTGTAAGTAAAGGCAATTATCGTATCATCCTTTCCACCTATGTCGATTCCTTCAATCAGGTCAACTTCCTTGGCATTAAAGACCTCTTTAATCTTGTCAATTAATTTTTGTTCATTGCCGGGTACGGGTACACGCATAACAATTGTTGCAGGTCCTATATCAACCTTATTAAAAAGATTACATACATGGTTATTGATGATTGAAGACAGTATTACAAAGGCATCATCATTAATAAGTACTATTTTTTTAGCGTCCTTCACACGAGGTTTGTCAAGACCAATGCCTGTTATAAAGCAAATTGTACTGTTTTCCGTAGCCCTTTTCATTCCGTCCATGAATTCGAATATTTCGCCATTAAATGTTGTTATTAAGAAATCTGTTATGTCGTCTATATATCTGCTTCTTAAAAACAAAATACGTGGCCCCCTCCTGAATAAAAGCATACCTATCCCCCCTTTCTTTTATAACGAAATATTAAAAAGATGTGTTCCACAGTGTTATAAGCCAAACTTATTAAATTTCATACGTCTTGAGCTGTCCGTACCTATTGGATAATTAATATGGAACACCTCCTTGGTTGATAGATCTATTACATTTATATTTAGTAGTCCATTGAGACCGGTAGTACCATTTTTAATGTGATGTTTGGGATAAAAACTATGACCATAAAGGTAAAAATCTACATCGTATGAATAATCCTTGGGGTAATGGCCTACCACAAATTTGCATTCCTCTATTGACAGGAGTTCCCCCTCCTGAATTATTTCACCTCGGTTTATCAATTGACTGACGGTTTTATAATCATCATGGTTACCCAATACATAAAATATTTTTGTTGATTCATTCTTTTCCAACCCTCTTATGAGCAATTCGACTTCCGTTTCATATTGTTCAACCCTATTTCTATATATTTCCAGTTTTATATTATCTACCAAATCACCGGTGTGTATGATATATTGAGGCTTTAGAATTTTTATTACTCTAAATATATAATTGTAGCTTACCATTGGCGTATCACTTATATGCAATAATAAAGGTCCCTTGATATCCTTAATAATCTCCTTTGGAATATAGGGATAATTAAAAATAGATAAAAATCCTTTGTATAAGTATTTCATAATCTTCATTCATATGTCCTCCAAAAAACCTGAATCTTTTATTTCTGCAAATGGTACATCATTTTTAATATACCCATATCTAATATATAGAAACATAGAATGATTCAAGTCAATAAAAGAATAAGCCTTATATTGAATAATTTGGCTTAATGCTATATTATTATGTGAGAACAAGTTTAATACTGCTCATTTAGATGGCATAATAAAGGTCATAAGCGGGTTCTTTTAGCTTATCGTATAGAAGGTGATGGGAGTAAAACATTATGGCAAAAAACAAATACTATGCAGTAAAAAAGGGCAGAGAAACAGGAATATTCTCCAGCTGGGCAGAATGTGAAAAAGCGACAAAAGGGTATTCGGGTGCCATATATAAAAGCTTTGGAAACATTGATGATGCAAAAAGGTTTTTAGAGGATGAACAAGAATATATTGTCCAAAGAATAAATGAATTAAAGGACGATGAAATGATTGCCTACGTTGACGGCAGTTTTGATGCTGAAAAAAACTGTTATGGTTACGGGATTATATATTTCCTTAAGGGAAAAAAAGGTTTACTTTATGATAAGGGCCAAAACAGTGAAGCCGTAGAAATGAGAAATGTGGCCGGTGAAATCGAAGCTGCAATGAAAGCAATGGACATAGCTGTACAGCATGGTGTTAAAACCCTTTATCTGTATTATGATTATGAAGGTATTGAAAAATGGTGTACCGGCAAATGGAAAACCAACAAGGAATCAACTAAAAAATATAAACAATACTATGAAGGAATAAGGGGCAAGCTTGAAGTATGCTTTGTCAAGGTTAAATCCCATAGCGGAGACAAATACAATGAAGAGGTTGATTTGCTTGCAAAAAAAGCGTTGTATGATGGGGGAAGCTCTTAATTTTTAGATGCTTCCCTTTGTTTTTCAACTGCTTTTACCACTAAAGGGATGATAATTAATTGTATGGCTATCCCCCAGATAACATTTACAAAAGCAGACATTAAAAATGCCTGAAACAAATATTGCTTTCCTGAAAATCCTAAAAGTATATAGTTTGCTATCCCCAGTACAATTCTTCCTGAAAGCATGGAGACAATCAAAGATATCATTATGTTTTTATTTCTGACTTTATACATCCACCCTGATACCAACCCATAGGTTGCAAGCTCAAGAGACATCGAGATACCCGAGGGATATATTTGGGGCATACCTGTCAACAGGCTGTTTAATAAAGGGGTTAAAAAACCCACAATAAGTCCATATTGGGGGCCGACAATGAAGCCACAGAGCAAAACAGGAATATGCATCGGAAGAAGAGCTTTTGCTGCAATACCTGTTAAATGAAAAGTATAAGTTATAAGTACTCCAAGTGCAAGAAACATGCCTGATTTTACAATATCCTTTGCATTATAAAACAAAACTACCCCCCCTTGTTATTAATATCCAGTTGTTTTTATTATATATGAGTTTATTAATAAATGAAATACATTTTTAACATGGACGTAAGAAAAATTAGAATGGATAAGAAAATAATATGTTAAGAGACATCCCATAAATATAAATTAGTTTTTTTGGCGTAAGGAAAATAATATTGTTATATTAATTTATGTTAAAATAAAACGTAGTGTTAAATATGTGCCTGCCTTTGCAGAGGGTGAGTATTAAGGTGGCAAGGATTTTTTTTTGCTTCGTTGAAATGCATAACGGTTTATGGTAAAGCATGTTAACAGTTATTTGGAGGTAATTATGGCAAAGAAGAAAAAGAAACTCAGGGTTATACCGCTTGGTGGCCTTGGAGAAATAGGTAAAAATATTACTTTGTTTGAGTATGATGAAGAAATAATTATAGTTGATTGCGGAGTTGCTTTTCCCGAAGATGATATGATGGGTATTGATTTAGTAATTCCTGACATTACCTATTTAAAAGATAAAAAGGGAAAAATAAGGGGGATAATCCTGACGCATGGACATGAAGATCATATCGGAGCAATTCCTTATATATTGAAAGAAATAAATGTTCCTATTTATGGTACAAAGCTTACCCTTGGATTATTGGAAATAAAACTGGAAGAACATGGAATGGCATCCGGTGCAATTCTAAGAACTGTTGAACAGGGGCAAGTTATCAAGTTGGGGGTATTTAATGTAGAATTTATCAATTCCTGTCATAGCATTGCAGATGCGGTATCACTGGCCATACATACCCCGGTAGGTATTGTGGTACATACGTCTGATTTTAAAATAGATTATACCCCCATACAAGGCGCCCCTATTGATTTGGCTCGATTTGCAGAATTAGGCAGACAAGGGGTGCTTCTTTTAATGTCCGATAGTACAAATGTGGAACGGGAAGGGTATACCATGTCTGAAAAAACAGTGGGCAAAGCTTTTGATGAGATGTTTGCCGATGCAGAGGGCCGTATAATTGTGGCAACTTTTGCATCAAATATTCATAGGGTGCAGCAAGTTATTAATTCAGCAGTTAGATATGGCCGTAAAGTAGCCTTTTGCGGAAAAAGCATGGTAAACGTAGTAAACCTGGCATTAAAACTGGGCTACTTAAATGTGCCTAAAGGGACAATGATTGATATAAATGATATTAATAAGTATCAGCCCGATAAATTGATGATAATCACTACAGGAAGCCAGGGGGAAACCATGTCCGCACTGACAAGAATGGCATCATCCACCCATAGGCATGTGGAAATCATTCCCGGCGACCTGGTGGTAATTTCAGCAACACCCATACCCGGCAATGAAAAAACCGTGGCAAGGGTTATTAACCAGTTATTTGAAAAGGGGGCCAATGTAATATATAAGTCGCTGGCAGAGATACATGTTTCAGGCCATGCCTGCCAGGAAGAATTGAAATTAATACAGAGCCTGGTAAAACCAAAATTTTTTATGCCGGTGCATGGTGAATACAGGCACTTAAAACAGCACGCCTATCTTGCCCATAAGACAGGTATACCTGAGGAAAACATATTTGTTATGAGCATTGGGGATGTTTTGGAATTGGATGAAGTGAGTGCGAAGGTTACCGGCAAGGTATCTGCAGGCAAAGTGCTTATAGATGGACTTGGGGTAGGAGATGTGGGCAATATAGTGCTCAGGGACAGGAAGCTCTTATCGCAGGACGGATTGGTCATTGTTGTAATAACCATTGAAAAGGAATACGGTACATTAATATCAGAGCCGGATATCATATCCAGAGGATTTGTATATGTAAGGGAATCGGAAGAACTGATTGAAAAAATGAGGAAAACGACCTATAATGCCCTTTTGCAGTATGAAGGGAAGGACTGGAGTACGATGAAGCTTATTGTAAAAAATGTATTAAAGGAATACCTGTATAGCAGAATAAAAAGAAACCCTATGATACTCCCGATAGTAGTGGAAATATGACATATTTGATATTTACTTCAACAAATTATACAGATAGGGCTTTAAAGTATACAGTATTTTGTATATAATTATTATTAATGAGGTAGGGCGGTGGAATAATGAATAAAATGGAGATAAAGTCAAGAGCCAAGGTTAATATTACCCTTGATGTTGTAAACAAGAGAGATGATGGTTACCATAATATAAGAATGATTATGCAAACGATAGATTTATATGACGTACTGTACCTGGAAAAGATTGCACATGGGATTGAACTTAAGACCAACCTGCCCTATCTGCCTGTTAATAAAAAAAACATTGCTTATAAGGCAGCAAGATTATTTTTTGATACCTTAGGCATTGAAAATGAAGGGATAAGGATAAATATTAAGAAAAACATTCCGGTTTCAGCAGGGCTGGCAGGCGGAAGTACCAATGCAGCAGCGGTTTTGGTGGCTATGAATAAGATGTATGGCACAGGATTGAAGACGGAGCAGCTTATGGAAATGGGTAAAAAATTGGGTGCGGATGTCCCCTACTGTATTTTAGGGGGTACAGCATTGGCGGAAGGAATCGGCGATGTTCTAACGCCTCTTCCACCCATACCCAATATGTTGATGGTGCTGGCCAAACCGCCTGTCAGTGTATCTACAGCCAGCGTGTATAAACAGTTAAACATTAACACTATTATGGCCAGACCGGACACGGAAGGTGTTATTCATGCAATTTACAATCAGGATGTTAAATCCATTGCAAAAGGTATGTATAATGTTCTGGAAGAAGTGACTGCCAAGCGGCATCCTGTTATAAATACGATAAAAAGAATTATGTTGGACAGTGGGGCGTTAGGGGCCATTATGAGCGGCAGCGGCCCCACCGTTTTTGGAGTTTTTGAAGATAAGGTATCGGCAAGAAAAGCGGTTAGTAGACTGGAGAAGGTGGCAAGTGATATTTTTATAGTGAATACATATAATAGTAATGGTAGAGAGAGGTAAAACTTATGGCAGGTAAACTATCAAAAGTAAATTTTAATGATTATAAACCGCTAAGAGAAATAATTTTTGATTCATTAAGAGAAGCAATTATCATGGGTGAATTAAAACCCGGTGAACGGTTGATGGAAATTCAGTTTGCGGAAAAAATGGGCGTAAGCAGAACACCTGTTCGCGAGGCGATTAGAAAATTGGAATTAGAAGGCCTGGTGACCATGGTTCCCAGGAAGGGTGCCTATGTGGCCGAATTATCGTTGAAAGATTTGGTGGACGTGCTGGAAGTAAGAGGTGCTTTGGATAGTTTGGCCTCGGAACTGGCAGCTCAAAGAATAAAAAAGGACGAGTTAAGGGATTTGAAAAATATAGCAAGACAGTTTGCACAATACATGGAAAAAAATAATGTTCAGGGTCTTATTAAAAAGGATGTGGAGTTTCATGAACTTATATATAATGCTTCCAGGAATGAAAAATTAGTTCATATTGCCAGGAACTTAAAAGAGCAGATACACCGTTTTAGAGTTGTTTATCTGAAGGATTATAGCAGCCCGAAAGAGCTTGTAAAAGAACATAATGATATTTGTCAAGCAATTGAAACAGGTGATGCCAAGTTAGCCGGAGAGCTTGCCTATGAGCATGTAAAGCATCAAAAAAGGATAATGATTAACTCATTGAGAACGGAGGTATAAAGAATTGGTAAATGCGCTCATCCTTGCCGGAGAAGACCATAACAGCCATTTTGGGACAAGGGTAAAAGGGATAGTGGATATTAACGGCAAGCCAATGATTCAGTATATAATAAGCGTGATGAAGAATTGCAAAATGATTGATAGAATTGGAGTTGTAGGTCCCTATGAGGTGTTATATCCGCTGCTTGGTGAAATGGTTGATGAGGTTATTGACGGCAGGGGTTCAATTATTGAAAACGTGATGCAGGGGGCAAAACACCTGGGTTTAAATAGAAATATACTGATTTGTACATCCGACGTACCGATGCTGACCGTTGAAAGCCTTGAGGATTTTCTTATACGCTGTGAGCATACAAAGGCAGATTTTTGCTATCCCATTATTGAGAAATCATTAAATGAAGCAATGTTCCCTGGTATAGAACGAACATATACACGAATGAAAGAGGGCACTTTTACAGGAGGCAATTTATTTTATGTTAATCCTAAAGTGCTGAATAAGTGTTGTGATCAGGCACAAAAGCTGATTGCTTATAGAAAAAATGTGTTTAAGATGGCCAGGGTGCTGGGATGGGAGATATTGGTCCTTCTTTTGACGAGAAGATTGACTATAATGCATGCGGAAAAAAGATTTTCCCAAATATTCGGTATTGAAGCAAAAGCAATCATAAGTAATTATCCTGAATTGGCAAATGATGTTGATAAAATGTCCCATCTTCTTTATGCCAGGCAGTATTTGAAAAATAAACAGATATCGTAAAATTTTAATGCTTTTTGTGTATGATTTCCCTTATTTATGTTAATACTTAAGGTATAGGCAGAATAGGGGGAATTAAAATGAAAAAAGCATTATTGGCAATTGCAATTGGAATAATAATTACTCTTTTTGTTAGTACTTACTCAAATGCTGTACAAGCAGACTTAGCACATAATTTGGTCCGGTTTCATGTAGTAGCAAATAGTAATTCGGCAGAAGACCAGGAATTAAAACATCGTGTAAGGGACAGAATCATTAAAGAAATGCAGGAACAATTTGAGGTATCCGATGATATTGAAAGTACAAAAAAAATAATACGGGATAATATGCAAAGAATTGAAGAAATTGCTCGGGATGAAATACGTAAGAGCAATAAGGATTATCCGGTTAGCGTTTCACTAGGGAATTATCCCTTCCCCACAAAAGTATATGGAGAGATTACACTTCCTGCTGGAAAGTATGAGGCGCTTCGTATTGTAATAGGAGAAGGGGAAGGAGAAAACTGGTGGTGTGTTCTTTTCCCGCCACTATGTTTTGTGGATGCCACCCATGGAGAAATGCCGGAAGAGTCAAAGCAAAGATTAAAAAATGTTCTGTCCGAAGAAGAATACAAAATCATTACGTCGGCAAATAAAGAAGATGAGATACCTGTGCAGATTAAATTTAAAGTAGTTGAATGGTGGCAAAATTCAAAAATTAAAATTCAAACCGCCTTGAACGGAACAAAATAAAAAGTGCCCCTTTGGGTGCTTTTTTTAATGTGGATTATACTTGAATTTTCTTTTAATATGCATTATCATATTAATTATGTCAAAAATTAAATGATAGGTTTTCACTTTGGGGGTGGAGAAAATAAAGAGACTTGATCAGCAAAAGACACCTCTTTTTGATGCGTTAAAAAGATATGTTGACAGTAAAGTAATCCCTTTTCATGTACCCGGCCATAAGCACGGGAAAGGTATGCAGGAATTCAGGCAATATGTTGGGGACAGGGTACTTGAAATGGATGTTAATGGTATGGAAGATTTGGATAATGCAAGCAATCCCATTGGGGTGATACGTGAGTCGGAAGAATTATGTGCTCAGTCATTTGGCGCTCAAAATGCCTATTTCCTGGTCAATGGTACGACTGCAGGAGTACAGGCAATGATCATGAGCGTGTGTGAGCCGGGAGACGAAATCATTGTACCCAGAAATGCGCATAAATCCGTTATAGGTGGTATTATATTAAGCGGTGCCATACCGGTGTATGTCCAGCCGGAAATAAATGAAGAGTTGGGTATTGCTATGGGTGTTACGGAAGAATCAATAAAAAAGGCCATTAAAAAACATCCTCATGCAAAAGCGGTTTTTGTAATTAATCCAACCTACTATGGTGTAACATCGGACTTGAAAGCGATTGTACGCATAGCCCATAGAAATAATATGGCGGTATTGGTAGATGAAGCCCATGGAGCGCACATGTCCTTTCATGATGATTTTCCGCTTACTGCAATGGAAGTAGGAGCCGACATGAGTGCGGTTAGTTTGCATAAGACAGCAGGATCAATGACACAAAGTTCTGTACTGTTGACCAGAGGGAATCTTGTTTCGCCGGAAATAACAAAGCAGGTTATAAATTTGATGCAGACGACAAGCGCATCCTATGTATTGATGGCATCTCTTGATGTGGCGCGTAAACAGTTGGCAACCATGGGTCCGGAGATGCTTGAAAAAACATTGGAGCTGGTCCGTTGGGCAAGGGAAGAAATTAATAAGATAGACGGGTTATATGCTTTTGGTAAGGAATTAATTGGTACACCGGGATGCCATGATTTTGATGAGACAAAGCTTGGGATCAATGTAAGAAAACTAGGCTATACCGGATATGAAATGGAGAAAAAGCTGAGGAATGAGTACAATATCCAGATTGAAATGTCGGATTTATATAACATACTGGCTGTTGTAACTATCGGAGATACCAAAGAAGACCTTTTGGCATTGATTGGAGCATTAAAAGACATCTCAGCCCGTACAGAAGTAAAAGAAATAAAAAATTCTACCCGGATTCCTTATAAAACAAAGCATATTGTAAGCCCGCGGGATGCATTTTACAGCAGCAAAAAGAGTGTTAGGTTAGAAGAAGCAGCAGGAGAAATTGCAGGAGAAATGATAATGGCATATCCACCGGGTATTCCTGTGATCTGTCCTGGTGAAAGGATTACAAAAGAGATTATTGAATATGTACAGATACTAAAGGAAGAACATTGTCAACTGCAGGGGACAGCAGATCCGTATGTAGATTATATACGGGTGCTTGGTGTTGAATAAGTTACACAAAGGAGGATGGTAGTATTGCCATCCTCCTTTTAAGTATTAGCATTTTTTGGTATGAATATAAGTACATTGGATTTATATGTTTAATGTTAAGTACTTGTTTAGTATCTTCTTGGTGGAGCGAAGAAACCACCACACAACCACAGGATTATAAATATTACAATTATAATCCAGATGATATCATTTCCGCAGCCATAACTACCTTGTACATTTACCTCTGACATATAGCGACCTCCCTTATCAAATTTTTCAGTAGTATAATATGCTGACTGGTATTAAAAGGTTACAAATAGAAAATTCAATATCCCCGTGGCTTTAAATAAATTCGCAAACAATTAATTAAAAATGAATAATTTGCATGCCAATATAGAATACTAGAATATGCAAAGAACAATTTTGAAAGGAGTGTTTTTAATGGTTCAACTTAACCAGTTGGAACTTCAGAACCTAAGACATCTTATTGATTCCCATGAAACGGCGTATCAAAAGTTAAATACATACGCTCAGCAAGCTACCGATCCACAAATCAAAAGAATGTTTGAACAGTCTGCACAGGATGCCAAAAACACCAAGCAAAAATTAATGTCATTCTTAAGCTAGGGGAGGAAAAATCATGCAAGAAAAAGATATGGTAAATGATGTTCTTTCTATGCTAAACAGCAGTATTGTAGGTTATGCCAATGTAATTACCCAGGCAAGCAACCAGCAATTCAGGCAAACCGTACAGCAAATGCGCAATAATTGCGAAATGATGCAGTATGATTTGTATAAAATTGCAGAACAGAAGGGATACTATAAACCTGCAGCCCAAGCTGATCAAAGCGATATTATGCAAGTTAAGTCACAGGTTAGTGTTTGAAATATAAAGTAAAAAGTATAGGAGTAAATACAAAGGTGAACTTGCCGCAAAGAGGAGAGCTTAATGCTCTCCTTTTTACATACCTTTTACTCGCCATTTAACCGTATCTATGTTATAATCATCTATATAGCCTTTAAATACGACAATACTTGGGAAGAAGGATGAGTATCATGTCTGAGGCAATGCTGCCTAGAGCCTGGGAAAGGCTTATTCAAAATGGCACCTTTTTACCTGTGATTGTAAAAACCCTGGAGAGAATTCATGATCCAAGCTGGTCCATGGAAGCAAATGTGCATGATCATTTTGAAATGGTATATGTAAAAAGGGGAAACACGGTTTTTAGGATTGCGGGACAAGATGTACCCTTAGGGCCCAATGATATTGTTATCATAAAACCCTATCAAAAGCATAAATTTACAGTGAAGTCACAGAGTGGATGTGAATTTATAGTTTTAAGGTTTAAATTTAGAAACCAATATGACGAATCCTATTCGGATGTTTCATTAAATGATTTTATTGAGTTTGTTAAGAATCAGGAAAGCGGTGCGTTTATTACCCTTAAAGTCAGCAGGAAAAATGATATTATACATATAATGAATAGGATTTTAAGAGAAAGAGAAAAACAAGACATATGGGGAGACTTTTTAAGTTACCTCCTGATCATGGAACTTTTCGTGTTGATATCCCGCGCATTAAAGATGGAGTGGGAAGAAAATATAAAAAATAAAAGTTTGAAAGTAAAGGAATTAATGCATATTGCAAAAGATTACATGGAAAAAAATTATGAAAAGGATTTAACATTAGCGGATGTGGCAAAATATGTGTTCTTAAGCCAAAGTTATTTTGCTCACGCTTTTAAAGAAGAATTTAATATAAGTCCAAAAAGTTTTTTGCTGAAGGTTAGAGTTGAAAAATCTAAGGAACTCTTGGAAAAAACAGATTTAAAAATAAGCGATATAGCATTGAGCGTAGGTTTTTCCAGCCAACAAAGGTATAATGATATGTTTAAAAAATATGTAAAAATGACTCCTCTTAAATACAGAAAAAAAGTTAAGATGGAGAAGATGAATAAGAAGCAGTAAAATTCAAATTCTTTAAAATAATGTTTTCCAAGCAAAAAACATTATTTTTTTTATTCTTACTTTCATAGTAATTGGGAAGAATTAATGCCATGTTTCCCGTAAAATAAACGAAAACAAAAGAGTATTTAGGCTTATTATCGAAATGAAAAATAATATTAATTATAAAGGAGGGATTTGGATGGGAATGACAATGACACAAAAAATCCTGGCGGATCATGCAGGACTGGATAAGGTAATACCCGGCCAATTGATAAAAGCAAAGTTGGATCTGGTATTGGGAAATGATATTACTGCACCGGTAGCAATAAAAGAATTTAACAAAATAGGAATAAATGAAGTATTTGATGTCAATAAGGTTGCCCTTGTACCGGATCATTTCACACCAAATAAAGACATAAAATCGGCAGAACAATGTAAAATTATCCGGGAATTTGCAAGGGAAAAGAATATAGTAAACTATTTTGAAGTCGGGCAGATGGGAATTGAACATGCATTGATCCCGGAAAAAGGTCTGGTGGTTCCCGGGGACGTGGTAATTGGAGCCGATTCCCATACATGTACTTATGGAGCATTGGGAGCCTTTTCAACCGGCATAGGAAGTACGGATATGGCAGCAGGAATGGCAACGGGGGAAGCCTGGTTTAAGGTACCTGAAGCAATAAAATTTGAGCTTAAAGGTGAATTAAACAAATGGGTTAGCGGAAAGGATGTTATACTGCATATCATTGGAATGATTGGAGTGGATGGTGCCCTGTATAAATCCATGGAGTTTACGGGGGAAGGTTTAAAAGCGTTGTCCATGGATGACCGCTTTACGATGGCCAATATGGCAATAGAGGCCGGTGCGAAAAACGGCATTTTTGAAGTGGATGAAAAGACCATTGCCTATGTAAAGGAACATTCCACCAGGGAATATAAGGTATACAAGGCGGATGAAGATGCAGAATATGTAAAAACCTATACCATTGATTTAGGTCAGATAAAACCTACGGTGGCATTTCCTCATCTTCCTGAAAACACGCGCACCATTGATGAGGTAGGAGAAATTGCAATTGATCAAGTGGTAATTGGTTCATGCACAAACGGAAGGATTGAAGATTTAAGGATAGCTGCAAGCATCCTTAAAGGGAAAACAGTTCACCCACGGGTACGTACTATTATTATTCCTGCTACGCAAAAAATTTACCTTCAGGCCCTGGAAGAAGGACTGTTGAAAATTTTTATAGAAGCAGGTGCGGTAGTGAGTACACCTACCTGCGGGCCTTGTCTTGGAGGTCATATGGGCATATTGGCTGAGGGTGAACGGGCTGTTGCCACCACCAATAGAAATTTTGTGGGCAGGATGGGGCATCCTAAAAGCGAGGTATATTTGGCCAGTCCCGCAGTAGCGGCTGCTTCTGCCATAGCAGGCAGGATAATTTCACCGGAGGAGGTGGTATAAGATGCTGGCCCATGGAAAAGCAATCAAATACGGAGATAATGTGGATACGGATGTTATAATACCTGCCAGGTACTTAAACACATCCGATCCGGAAGAGTTGGCAAAGCATTGTATGGAGGATTTGGATCCCCTGTTTACAAAAAAGGTTAATAAAGGAGATATAATAGTTGCTGCTAAAAATTTTGGATGCGGTTCTTCCAGGGAACATGCACCTATTGCCATTAAAGCATCAGGAATATCCTGTATTATTGCCGAGACCTTTGCACGAATTTTTTATCGCAATGCCATTAATATCGGTTTGCCCATTTTGGAATGCCCTGAAGCCTCGAGGGACATACAGGATGGAGATGAAATAAAAGTAAATTTTGATACGGGAGAAATATTTAATTTAACCAGAAACAAAGTATACCAAGGTGCACCTTTCCCTGATTTTATGCAGGAAATAATTGCAAATAACGGGCTTATAGGATATATTAAAAGCACAAGGAGATGAGGTAAATATGAAATACAATATTGCTGTTATTCCCGGGGACGGAATAGGCAGGGAAGTTGTGGAACAGGCAGTAAAGGTGCTAAAAGCCGTGGGCAGTAAATATGGTCATATATTTGAGCTTACGGAAGTGGATGCCGGGGGATGTGCCATCGATAAATATGGCGTGGCTTTACCGGAAGAAACCTTGGAAGTATGTAAAAAAAGTGATGCGGTGCTTCTGGGGGCGGTGGGAGGACCTAAATGGGATACATTGCCTGGAAGCGAAAGGCCGGAACAGGCCCTGTTGGGTCTCAGGAAAGGGCTTGGTTTATTTGCCAACCTTCGCCCGGCAGTGCTGCATAATGCCCTTAAGGAAGCATCTCCCCTTAAACCGGAGATAATTGGTGAAAGCCTGGACATAATAGTGGTAAGGGAGCTTACCGGGGGTATTTACTTTGGTGACAGGGGCAGAAGCGGTAACTATGCCTATGACACCGAGAAATACAGTATTGAAGAGGTGGAAAGAATAGCGCGGGTGGCTTTTGACATTGCAATTAAAAGAAAGAAGAAGGTTGTGTCGGTGGATAAGGCAAATATATTGGAAAGTTCCCGCCTGTGGAGGGAAGTGGTAGAACGGGTGGCTGAAGAGTATCCGGAAGTTACCCTGGAGCATATGTATGTGGATAATGCGGCCATGCAGCTGGTCCGAAATCCCAAGCAGTTTGATGTTATTGTCACCAGTAATATGTTTGGAGACATATTATCCGATGAAGCATCCATGCTTACCGGGTCCATTGGCATGTTGCCGTCCGCCAGCCTGGGAACGGACAGGCGGGGCATGTATGAACCGGTACACGGGTCGGCGCCGGATATAGCAGGGCAGGATAAAGCAAACCCCATTGCCATGATAATATCTGCTGCAATGATGTTAAGATATTCCTTTGATTTGGCAGAGGAAGCGGATGCGATTGAAAAGGCAGTTGGCAGTGTATTGGACCAGGGGTATAGAACCGGGGACATCATGAGCCCGGGAATGAAGCTTGTGGGTACCAATGAAATGGGTGAACGGATTATTGATAATATTTAACGCAAATTGGAATTGCAGGGCAGACCGATGCGTCTGCCTTAATTGTTTGAATTATTTTTCTTGTTAAAATGTACGAAGGTATGATATAATTAATATCAATTAGTATACATAATATATAATAAGTAAACTGATGGGGTGATTGGCATTGTGTTTAAAGACGATCATAAAATCAATTATTAGTCAATGGATTATAGCTTGCCCCATCATGTTATTTGCTGTTCTTACTATATGCACATCTTTTACTGCGGTTAAGAAAGAATTGCCTGTTATTCAGCAAGAGGATGCGGTTGCCATGGAGATAAGCCTGAATAAGGCTAGGGAACAAGTGCTGAAGCTGATGACATTTAATATGAGATATGGGGTTGGGGTTGATGATTGTTTGGATTTAAACAGGGTTATTGAAACAATTCGGGATACTGACGCAGATATTATAGCCCTTAATGAGGTGGATCATCTTATGCCCCGTTCCAATATGCAAAAACAGGATAAGATTATTGCCGAGCAATTGGGACTTTATTTTGCCTATGGATATAATATTAATTTAGGCAGCAAGTATGGAAATGTATTATTAAGCCGCTTCCCTATAAAGTCTTTTACCAATCATCCTTTGCCCAAAAGCAGTTTTTCGGAGCCCAGGGGACTAATTGAAGCCGATTTGGATGTCGAAGGGAATCACATAAAAGTCTTTGTTACCCATTTATCCATTAAAACGAAAGAAAGACCTGAACAAATAAGCTTTATAGAAAAGAAGATCAAGGAAAGTGAAGGCCCAACCATATTAATGGGGGATTTTAACTCCCTTCCCCACTCGGATGAAATGAAAAGCCTGCTTGACCTCATGAAGGATACTGCTATGGAAGAATATTGCACTTATCCGTCCTATCAACCTGAGGCGCGAATTGACTATATCCTGGTTTCGGATGCCTTTGAAATAAAAAGCAATAAATATATTGGAACCCAGTCTTCCGACCATCTGCCCGTAGTGGCTGAAGTGGTATTGGACCAATAAGGATGGATAAGGAGTGGCTGTTCAGCCACTCCATATGTATTTTTACAGGCCGATAAAAAACAGGAATAACAATATAAGTATGAGCAGCTCATCATCCACTTCTTCCTGTAAAAGGATAAAAAGCAGTGCCAGTAAAAGCAGATCATCCCGCTTGATTCTTTTGAAGAAGTTTTCTATCCCTCTTGACAGGCTGGGGAAAAAAGGTCCGGAGGCAATTTGAGGTGCGGCCGGTTCGGCTGATGAAACTTCAATATTTTCCTGTGGGACAGGCTTTTCGGGAACGATAATCTCAGGTTCACCGGCAGCAGGGGTATTGTCTGCTGTATTTTTTATCTCGGTATCATTAGCTTCAAAAAGGTTTGCACCAATCGGTCTCTGCGGGATTTCACCTGGCCTGTCAAACCGGTCGTAATATCGCCTATACATATTGATTCACTCCTTAAAATTTTTCAAATTCTCGGCTTATGGCGCTTGACAATTTGGTAAGGTTTGCGACCCTTATAGCCGTTTCAAGCTTGGATTTCCTTCTGGGACTTAAGTAGGGTTTTAATGCCATTAATAAATTTATCCTAGGGTCATCTTCCCTGCTGATCTTATCGTAAGCGTTTTTTATGCGTATAATTGCATCCATTGTTTCATCCATGGACGATTGTTGCAATGATGTATTTGAGGGAGCTACTTGGCTGACGGCAGATTCTTTTGCAGGTTCGTTTTCTGAACCGGGCTGAGGGGCTACTTGTTTTTGGTCTCCTTGAGCAGAATTACCAAGCATGTTTATAAGTGTTTTTAAGCTGTTTACCATATTCTCATTTTCTAACAGGGTTTTAACCTGGTCTAATTTATTATTAAACTCATCGGTCACTACCTATCCCTCCTTCCTGCTATTTCATATTTATGAATTCTTGGAGCTTTTTCATGAGTTCAGGATTTGAAACTAATTGTTGAATTATCTTTTCTTTTTCCGTATTTTCAATTTTTTTAGCAAGTGTATTAATATCTATGCTTTCAAGTTCCTGCACCAGTGCATCTTCATGTATCCCTTGTATTTTTTCCATGATTTTTTGCTTATCCATTTTTTGAATAAGTTGAGCAATTTTTTTACCTTCTTCAGTATTCATTAATTCGGAAACCACCTTTATACTCTTTTCTAATGTAGCCGGATCCACATTTGAGAGCATTTGTTGAAGCTTTTTATTCAGAATGGGAAACATCGTGTACCTCCTTTTCAAAAAAATAACCATACACTAATATGTATGGTACAATAGTGACCATTTAGCACTAGAACGGATATTCTTTCTTGTATAGCCCACTCTTTTTATATCCCATTTATCTTATGATGATGGATGCTGATATGTTACATCTTAACGAAAGGAATTAAGCTCCGTTATCATAAAATAAAAGAAGGAAGATTAAAATAAAGAACAATATGGAACTGTCACGTTTCTTGCCTTTGGCTGCGCCGGCATAAGGGTACCCGCAAATTGCGCTGTTATCATAGAATAAAAGAAGAAATACCAGTATGAAAAATAATATTTCACTGTTGCCTTTTTTACTGTACGATACATCTTTACTCATAAAAAAGCCTCCTTTCAACCGGGTTAAATGAAAATACAGAGTACTTTATAGTTACATAATATGAGTAAGAAAGGGGAAATGTTACAGAGAGGTAAATCAATAAGAATAGCAATCCTTTTATAATATAGATGTATATTTTTTACGGTTTATGCGAAATATAAAAACTGATTTATGGAATGAATAATGTCCGAAAGGATGACAGTATGGTAAAAATAATTAAAAAAAATAAAAGAGAAACAAAAAACGATGACCAGGAAAAGGACAAGAATCTGCCTCCTGAAGAGCAGGTATCGTCAAATTTTTCAAAAAATTTTGATGATAATTTTAATAAATTCAAAGCCTATCTTAAAGACAGTGATGATATAGTTTTTCGCCAGTTTACATCATTCATAAGCAATATTAAATGTGGTGTAATCTTTGTAGATGGAATGGTTGATAAGTCCTTGATACAATTACATATAATTCAACCCATTATGTGGGGCGGCGCGCTCCTGGAAGAACAGAAGGTACAGGACGTAAAGAAGGAACAGGCGGCAGCGCTTATAGTGGAGAGAATAATATCGGTAGCCGAATTAAAAGAGGCAGAAGACATTGATAAGGCCATGCTGCCCCTTTTGTCCGGCGAAACCATACTTTTAATTGACGGGTATGACAAAGCAATAGTTATAGGCACTCGTCATTTGGAATCAAGGGGTGTGGAGGAACCGCCTACGGAAGCGGTTGTAAGGGGACCGCGGGATGGCTTTACAGAGACAATTAGATTTAATACCGCTTTGCTGCGCAGAAGAATTCGTGACCCTAATTTTGTTATGAGAAATATGACCTTAGGAAGGCGTACCAAAACAAATGTGGTGCTGTGCTATATTAAAGGGATAGCACAGCCGGAGTTGGTGGATAAAATTGAAAAGAAGATAAAAGATATTGATACGGATGATATTCATGAAGCGGGGCAGATTGAACAGTATATTGAAGACAATAAATTAAGTCCTTTTCCTCAAATACAAAATACGGAACGTCCCGATAAGGCAGCAACGGCATTGATGGAAGGACGGGTGGTAATACTGGTGGATGGCTCACCTTTTGCCCTTATTTTACCTGCTAACCTGTATCAGTTCTTCCAAAGCCCTGAAGACTATTATGAGAGATGGATTATAGGGTCGCTGTTACGGTCGCTCCGCTGGATAGGCTCGTTGCTGGCCACTTTTGCTCCTGCCTTATACATCGCTGTTGTTTCCTATCATCCCGAGATGCTGCCTACCACATTAGCATTATCGGTAGCTGCCGACCGTGAGCTGGTGCCGTTTCCGGCTATAATTGAAGCACTGCTCATGGAAATAACCATTGAATTGCTGAGGGAAGCAGGAGCGCGACTGCCAAAGCCCATTGGCCAGACTATTGGAATTGTAGGAGGTATTATTATTGGGGATGCTGCCGTACGGGCAGGTATAACTTCTCCTTCCATGGTGGTTGTTGTATCCATTACTGCCATTGCTTCCTTTATAATACCTTCTTATAGTGTGGCTATTGCCTTTAGAGTCTTTCGTTTTTTCAGCATGTTTCTTGCAGGAATACTGGGCTTATATGGGGTATGCATTGCTTTTATTTTGATTAACATTCACCTGGTGATTTTAAAAAGCTTTGGAGTAAATTACATGGCGCCCGTTGCGCCTGTCCAGTTAAGGGATTGGAAGGATGTTATACTGCGTCTTCCTATTCAATATATGAAAAGAAGGCCTGAATATATAAACCCGGTGGATATTGACCGTTATGAACAGGATCCAGTGAAGGAGATGTGATTGTATTTGAAGCAACAGAAAGACATGCTAAGTGGAATTCAACTGGCAATACTGACTATCTCGGCAATCATGGGAGTGGGGTTTATGTCCCTTCCGGCCAAGGCAATAGAAAAAATGGCATCGGGGGGAGTAATCTTAACCTTTGTTACGGGACTGATAACCCTATTGTTTACATCGGTAATTGCATATCTTGGAAGCTTATTCCCCGGTCAAACAGTTTTGGACTACAGTAAAAAGCTGGTGGGGAAGTTGGGTTCTAAAATAATAAACGGCATATTATTTATATATTTTATCGGCGTTGCTTCCATTGTGGTGCGGATATTTGCTGTTACAGTCAATATGTTTCTTTTGGAAAAAACACCTACGGAGATCATCATTGGAACTATTCTGGTGCTGTCGGCATACCTCGTACAAAATGGTATCAATCCTCTGGCAAGGATTTGTGAAGCCTTTTTGCCCATTGTAATTATTGCTCTTGGCATATTGACAGTGGTAAGCTTAACCATTTTTGATATCCGGGAACTGTATTCCTTTTGGCAGATAGATATATTAACCCTATTGAAGGAGATTCCTTCGGTTATGTTGGCCTATTTAGGTTTTGAAGTCTTGTTTTTTGCAGGAGCCTTTGCAGCCCGGCCCAAAAAATTAATAACCTATAGCGCAGTAGCTATTGTTTTTTGCATTACCTTATTTACTTTAACAACGGCAATTAGCATAGGAGTATTTGGAATTGACAAACTCAAATATTCCCCCTATCCTACCCTGGAGATGGCAAGGGCAATTTCTTTTCCAGGGGTATTTGGGGAGAGATTTGATATATTATTTGCTGTGCCTTGGATATTTAACATTTTTACTACCATTTCAATTTTTTATTATCTTGCGACCTATAATGTAACAAGGCTTGTTGGGCTAAAAAATTACAGGCCCTTTAGTTATTTGATTTTGCCCTTAATTTATCTCTTATCATTAATTCCACAGGATATTGGCGAGGTAAATAAATACAGCATATGGGTGTCTTATCTAGGGGTTGCTGTGGTGGTAACTGTTCCGGGAATTCTGCTGGTAATTGCATTGATTCGCAAGAAGGGAGAAAAGAAAAGTGAGAAAGTATAAAAGAAACTTTTTAATCTTTCTGTGTATAATCTCTATACTTCCTTTGTCCGGATGCTGGGATATTGTGGAGATTGAAGACAGGGGATTTGTTATGGGAATGGGGTTGGATAAGGGTGAAAATGAAGGGGAAATAGTTGTTACTTATCAAATAGCTTTACCGCAAGGGATGTTTGGTGAAGGGGCGGAAGAGAACAAGACATGGAATATTAGTGCTGTTGCTGACCGTTTTATAGTGGCAGATAAAAAAATGTTGGCAAGGATGAACAAAGTAATTGATCTGGAACATACCCAGGTGCTGATCATTGGGGAAGAACTTGCCAGGGACGGAATCCGCAAATATATGGACCTGTTTTTAAGGGAAATTGATATCAGGCTGCAAACCAATGTAATGGTAGCGGAAGGAAAAGCAAAGGATATTCTTGAAGTGACCCCTCCCACTGCAATGAGCACAGCCCAGTATCTAAATGAGATATCGGTTTTAAATGCAAAACGCCTTTATCGTATTAGTCCAAGTATGGATTTGCTGAAAATGTCAAAAGTTATGGTGTCCAATATGGACTTTTTACTTCAAAAATTATCAAAAGGTGAAGAGGATATTTCATTGGCAGGAGGGGCTGTGTTTAGAGAAGATAAGCTCATAGGTTTTCTTTCCGATGAAGACATACGAAAAGCCAAATGGCTTACTCGAGATATGACCGAAGGGATTATAAAGTTTGAAAACATAGCAGGGTCCCAAGGGGCAACTGTTTTTGTTACGGAAGAAGTAAGAACAACTATAAAGCCGGTATTTTACGAGGATAAGGTGGATTTTAACGTGCATATTCGTATAGAGGGAAGAGTAACAGAGATGGAAGACCTGGATTACCGGGTTACCGAATCTTCTGCATATATAGAAAGCCTTCAGAGTTCCATCGAGGAATTGGTAAAAAAAGAGTGCAATGAAATTTTAAAAAAATCACAGGATGAATTCAATGCGGATTTTTTGGGTCTTGGAAAGCTGGTAAAAAATTATAACCTTCGTTGGTGGAAAGAACATGAAAAAGACTGGAGAAATATTTTTAAAAAATCAAAATTGAATATGAATGTAGAAGCTTATGTGAGGACGGTAGGTTTTTCGCAATAATGCAGAATTTTGGCAGGAAGGTGAACAAGGATGCTTAACTATGCTTTTGATATAATTGAAGGGATTATTTCACTGTATTTCGTGGTTCTGTCAATATATTGCGGAGCAGTAAGTACATTGGTAATTGCCCCATATATAGAAAGCGGAGGGTTTTACAAGGAAGCAGCGGTTGCGCGAATTGGCGGCATAGTGTATGCAATAGGGTCGGTTGCCTTGTATATGTTGATAAGAATATTTTTATGACTTTGGAAAAATACATCTTTGTCTTTTGAAAACATTTTAATCATCCTTTCTAAATTTAATTAAATATAATTATATGAAGAATTTTAATTCAAAAATTGGAAGAATACTTTTCCCGTTTCAATGCACAATATTACTGAAATGACTTTTAAATATATTTAAATATTTGCAGGTAAAATATATTATATGCTTGCAAATCTAAATCAATATAAAAATTTTATATATGTGAAAGGAAGATAGAGTATGGCAACTCAGGATAATGTTCAAAATACAGAAACAAAAAGTACTTTTGGTGGGCTTATAGGGAGACTGGTTGCAGCAGCCGTTGTATTAGCTATTACTGCATTTTTTACGCCGGGCTTTACCATTGACAGCATATGGTCTTTGGTGCTCGCAGCAATTGTATTATCCTTGCTGGATTACGGTGTATCTAAAGTTCTTCGGACCGATGCATCTCCTTTTGGAAGGGGTATAACCGGTTTTATACTGGCTGCAGTTATTATTTATGCAACAAAATTCATAGTAGCAGGATATAATATTACATTGTTTGGTGCAATAATTGCTGCCATTATTTTTGGAATTGTAGATGCGATTATACCTGGAAAAGTCCTGTAAAAAAATTGAGCAATTAAAAGGTTCCTTAATCTTTAATCGGAAAATTAAGGAACCTTTTTAGTTTTACTCCAAATTGGTATTGACATAGGCGGAACGAATGATATAATTTTTTTTGAGAAAATAAGTAAAGAATAGGTAAAAAAATGAGGCTGTTGATTTTTAGTGATTCCCATGGTAACATTCGAAGATGCATAGATGTTATTGATAGAATTGTAGATATAGATATGATTATCCATCTCGGGGATATTGTAAGGGATGCGGAAGACTTAAGAATACTTTATCCTAATATCCCTGTTGAATTCGTTGCAGGAAATAATGATTATTATTATAAATATTCTGTTCCCTCTGAAAAAGTATTGGAAATAGGTGATAAAAAAATATTCATTACCCATGGCCATTTATACCGCGTAAAATATGAATATGATACGATTATTAATAAGGGCATATCTTTAAAAGCAGATGCGATATTGTTCGGTCATACCCATGAAGCATATGAAACGTACAAAAATGGTATGCTAGTATTAAATCCCGGCAGTATATCCTTGCCTAAATGGGGTAATTATTCCTATGGGGTAATCGAGATGTATAATAATAAACTGACAAGTTGCATTTGCAATCATTATTTGTAGAAAATTAGGAGAAAATTTTTTTACACTACATACAAAATTTTACAAAATATTGCCTTTCCTTTGTGGTATAATTAGATAAACCAACAAAGGAGGAGGGTTTTTTATGAAAAATATCGTATCCTTTTTAAGAAAGTACTCCTTATCCATTTTAGGAGCTCTGGCACTTGCAGTAGCAGTAGGAGGTGTACAGATTACTTCTTTCTTCACTTCCTATCAGCCGGAATGCCCTAAAGAACTTCTCAAATAAAAAGGATGCATATTGCATCCTTTTTATTATAATTAATTAAAAAGGGGTTTTAAATATGGGGAATATAAGTTTTGCCCGTGAAATACTATTTGATTTTTGGGAATCAATTATTGTACTTGTTTATTTTACATGTTTAAATAATATAAAACAATTTATTAGACAAAATAGATTTAAATCAATAGTATTTATATTATTGTATACCTTTTTTACTTATTGGGCTACCAACTATATTTCTCCCATATTTCATACCCTTTGTATAGCTGCTTTCATGATTATAGTGTTGAGTTTTATTACCAAATCCAGCTTTTATTCTTCAACCATTACTGTGATTGTCATTGGAGTTACTCTGATAGTGACCGAATCAATTATCTTGGTTATTGGGATGACCTTATTAAATACCAATATGTCTGAACTGTTAGCGGTACCGAATAATAAATTTGTTCATGCCCTTTGTTGTAAGATAGCTCAGTCCGGTTTGGCTATTTTACTTTACCGTTTTAATGTTAGTATTAAAATTCATAATGAAATAAATGAGGGTAAATCCGCATTTTCCTTTGTCATTATGCAGGTTTTTATGATGTCCGTATTTATGGCAAGCGTTAATTATGTTGTATCGCAGCAGAAAAATGTCACCCATTACAATATTTTATTATTCATCATATATTTGCTGTACGTTATATTATGTTTTATTGACCTCAATGAAAGGGAAAATATGTTAAAGCTTAAATATAAAATGGACGAGCAGCAAGAGTATGTAAAGAACATGGAAACTATTGTTGAAATAATAAGAAGGGAAAAGCACGATTTCACAAATCATTTAAATACACTTCTTGCGATTTGCATGTTGAAGAAACCGGATGCCCTGGAGAAAATGGAATTATATATTAGGCAGTTAACTAATAATCTGAAGTCGTCGGTACGGTGTTTTAATTCGGGAAATGTTTACATAGATGGGCTGCTGGCAGTAAAAAATAATTTTGCCTTTGAAAATGATATTTACCTGGAAGTTGATATAGAAGCACCTTTTAGCCAAGCGGATGTAAATAACAGCCACTTGACAAGTATTGTGGGAAATATTTTAGACAATGCTTTTGAATCCTTCCTTTCCGTTCCGGAAAAAAGCGGAAAAGTGGTATCTCTTTGCACCTATATTGAAAACGACAAATTTTATTTATCTATTTCTGATAACGGTCCTATGATACCTCATGAAATAAGGGAAAAAATATTTGAAAGCGGTTTTTCCACAAAGGATGTAGATGATAAGAAAGACCGTGGATATGGACTATATATTGTTAAAAAATTTGTTCAGCAGAATAATGGTAATATTTCCGTATTTAGTTCAGAAGAAGAAACAGAGTTTTTAATAACATTTAATGTAAGGAAGAATAATAATGGAAAAGTTAGCGAGGAAGATCACCAATGCCATTCAGCGTGAAAATACAGAATTAACAGATTTGCAAGTCAGAACAATTAAATATGGATTGGAATGTCTTATAGGTGAGATTACAAAAATGCTAATATATGTTTTCCTATTTTCAGTTTTCAAGGTACTGGATTATTTTCTTGTTGCAGCAATATTCTTTTGCACGCTTCGCATAATAGCAGGAGGATACCATTCAAAGACGTACTGGCGCTGTTTTTTTACAACTTTACTTATTTTTACAATAATTATTATAATGGGGAAAAGTTATACATTCCCAGTAAATGTAAAAGTATACATCATTTTGCTATCAATTATTCTGGCGGTAGTATTTGCACCAGTGGACCATCCAAATAAACCTATTATCAGCCAGTCCAGAAGATTACGTTTAAAGTATTTTTCGGTGGCTGCTATATGTGTTATGGGAGCCATGAGTTTTCTATTGCCTGATATATACTCCGGTACAGCAGTGATAGCAATATTTATAGAAGCATTAACTCTTTTTCTGGGAAAGTTAGCTAATAGAAGGAGATGCGCATGAAAACGCTAGTAGGAGAAATCATTCAGGAGGGAACAATAACTAAAACAGCTAAACTGATGTATAATGACAGAAAAGGCTTTTTCATTGCATATGTTAGCATATGCGATGAGCTGGGAATAGGTGTACCGCCTATATGGACATCTGTGGAGGACAAAATTTTGGAGAAAAATGGAATGGTACAGTTTGAAATAGAAGAAGGTATTATTCTCAGAATATATCACCAAGCCTAAGAGGAACACAACTACAGAGGTCCTACTGCCCGCTTCAGCGGGCAGTAGGACCTTTGCAATGTACCTGGGTTTATTGCTTTCACTTGAAAAAATTTTATATTGGTGTATAATTTATGTGAAAGTAAAGGCGTAAGGGTGTTAATAATGAAAAATATTAGTTCATATGGGTATGGTATGTTTGTGCTGTCTGCTTTATGCTTCATAGGAGGCTTTAGCAGCATGGCAATAAACCCATATAATCCATACGGGTTGGGTATAATTTTTATGGGTTTGTTTTTATTCCTGCAATATCTTAAGAAACTGAAACGGGTTCCGGCCTATATTATCCGCCTTCTTTCCTGGATTGTTGCAGCGGGTTTTTTTGTTGTGGATATTGCCCTTGTAGTCATGTACATATCAGGGCGATAAATATTAGAAAAATGGAGAAAGCAATGAAAGCTAGAATTTTAAAGATATTGAAGGATAACATGCATAAATATATTTCCGGAGAACAGATCAGCAGTAGTCTGGGGATATCCCGGACATCTGTCTGGAAGCATATTTCAGCCCTTAGGGAAGAAGGGTATGTTATAGAATCCTCTTCAAAAAAGGGGTATAAACTGATTGCCTTGTCCGGTTCCATAGTGCCGGAAGAAATACGTATGAGGTTATCTTCACAGTTTTTTGGTAAGAACATACTTTATTATGATACGGTTGCTTCCACCAATACCATTGCCAAGAAAGAGGCAGCAGAAGGGTGCGAAGAAGGTACGATAGTTATTGCAGAAGGTCAGACGTCCGGTAGGGGTCGGTTGGGAAGAAAATGGGTTTCGCCACCTCGGTCAGGAATATGGATGTCAATTATTTTGCGGCCGGATATTTTACCGGAACAGGCTCCGTTTATGACAATGCTTGCGTCCCTGGCAACAGTACATGCCATAGAAAACGTGGCAGGAGTACATGCAGGAATCAAATGGCCCAACGACATTGTACTGGAAAGTAAAAAGGTTTGTGGCATACTTACCGAGATGAGTGCAGAGATTGGACATGTGAATTACATTGTGGTGGGAATCGGCATAAATGTTAATATAAACAAGTCGGATTTTTCGGAAGAAATAAAAGGGATGGCGACTTCTTTAAGTAGCGTTACAGGACGGGATATAGACCGAAATGAATTGATTGTAAAATTACTTGAAAACTTTGAACAAGCATATATGAAAATGCGGGATAAAGATGCAAGAAAAATGATGATAAACGAATATAAGGGTTATTGTGTTACCTTAGGACGAAGGGTAAAGGTCAATCTTAAGGAAGAGGTTATTGAAGGTACTGCTGTGGATGTAGCGGATGACGGACAGCTTGTGGTGCGGACGGATGACGGAATAAAACACCGCATCTTATCAGGTGAAGTATCCGTCAGGGGTCTATATGGATATGTATGATTTTTAATTAAAGGAGAATTTTTAATGATACTTGTTGTGGATGTAGGAAATACAAATATTGTATTGGGTATATATAAGGATAAAGAGCTGTTAGTTTATTGGCGGATGGCAACCCAATTGGAAAGGACAGCAGATGAAATAGGCATGATGTTTATGCTGTTTTTTAACAGTGCCAATATTAATGTATCGGATATTGAAGGGGTTATAATATCCTCCGTTGTTCCGCCTATTATGTATTCCCTTGAACATGCGATAAGGAAATATATACATAAGGAGCCTTTGATAGTGGGGCCGGGAATAAAAACCGGAATCAATATTAAATACGATAACCCGAGAGAAGTGGGAGCGGACAGGATTGTAAATGCGGTAGCCGGATATGAATTATATGGCGGGCCCCTGATTATCGTGGATTTCGGTACAGCTACCACTTTTTGTGCAATAAACAAAAAGGGAGAATATATGGGTGGAGTGATTTGTCCCGGAATCAAGATATCCGTTGATGCCTTGTTCAATAAGGCTGCTAAGCTTCCAAGGATAGACCTTGTAAAGCCGGAAAGGGTAATTGGCAAAAACACTATAAACAGTATGCAGTCCGGGGCAATATACGGTTATGTTGGACAAGTGGACTATATAGTGAACAGGATGAAAGAAGAAATGGGAGGCGGAAAAATAAAGGTCATAGCAACCGGTGGCCTGGCAAGGTTAATTGCTTCCGAATCCTCCACCATTGATGAAATAAATTCACGCCTTACACTTGAAGGGCTGAGGATCATATACGAAAGGAATCAAAACTAAAGTAACGATAAATATGCATTAGCATACACCGCTTAGTTTGGGAGGAAATATTATGGGACTAAAAGAAGATGCACTTCGGTTGCACAAGGAATGGAGAGGGAAGATCGAGGTAAGAAGCACTGTGGATATTGCAGATGTTAAGGACTTATCCATTGCATATACACCGGGGGTTGCTGAGCCATGCAAAGAGATTTATAAAGACAAGAGCAAGGTATACGATTATACCCGCAAGTGGAACCTTGTTGCTGTGGTTACCGATGGTACGGCTGTATTGGGTCTTGGGGATATTGGCCCTGAGTCGGGCCTGCCGGTTATGGAAGGGAAAGCCGTATTGTTTAAAACCTTTGCAAACGTGGATGCTTTCCCCATATGCATCGATTCAAAGGATACGGAAGAAATCATACGAACGGTAAAAAACATATCTCCTACTTTTGGAGGAATCAATATAGAAGATATTTCTGCGCCCCGTTGCTTTGAAATTGAGCGTAGGCTTAAAGAAGAATTGGATATACCTGTGTTTCATGATGACCAGCATGGTACTGCCATTGTTGTTCTTGCAGGACTTATAAATGCCTTGAAGATTGTACATAAAGATATGGCCAAGGTTTCTGTGGTAATAAACGGTGCCGGTTCTGCGGGAATTGCAATTGCAAAGCTTTTGCTTCATGTAGGTTTTAAAGATATTATATTATGTGACAAAAAAGGAGCCTTATATGAAGGGGATTCTTCCTTAAATGATGCACAGGCTGAAATTGCCGGAATTACCAATAGGGAGCGTAAAAAAGGCAGCTTAAAAGATTGTTTGGTAGGTGCGGATATCTTTATAGGTGTTTCGGCACCGGGTGTTGTTACAAAAGAAATGATTCAGTTGATGAATAAGGATGCAATTATATTTGCCATGGCAAATCCTGTTCCTGAAATTTTCCCTGCCGATGCAAAAGAAGCAGGAGCAAGGGTGGTTGGGACCGGACGTTCTGATTATCCAAATCAGATTAATAATGTACTGGCCTTTCCGGGGGTTTTCAGAGGAGCACTGGATGTCAGGGCAAGGGAAATAAATGATGAAATGAAGGTAGCGGCAGCCTATGCCATTGCAGGATTAATAACTGATGAACAACTGGATGAGGAGTACATAATTCCCAGGCCTTTTGACCCACGGGTGGTAGAAGCCGTTGCCGAAGCTGTGAGGAAAGCAGCAAAAAAAACCGGTGTGGCAAGGGTTTAAGGGGGACTGCGTTGGGTTGTACAAAGAAACTGTAAAAAGAGAAGGCAATAGTTTTTTAATGGCAATTGGCTTGGTCGTCTTGCTGTTTGTTTTTATGAGTATATTGGATCCTGTTTTTTCAATATTATTTAGGTATAGGATAATTGCCGACCTCATTAAGCTGGCGTTATTTGTAATTTGCGGGTATGTGGTGCTCAGGTATTTTGTGGCTTATTTTGAATATACTATTATTGATACGGATTTAATATTTCATAAGATAATTGGAAACCGTGAAACGGTGGTACTTGGGGTGAATACGAAAGATATACGTATAATTGCGCCCCTGTCCAGCAGTGCCATAAAAAAATATGGTACTGCCGGTAAATACGACGTATCCATTACTTTATTTGGCAGAAATAAATATTGCGTAATTTTTGAAAGACAAGGCAAGAATTATAAGTTGATTATTGAGCCCAGTGAGAGTTTTATTCAGGCTCTTAAGAAGAGTATACCGGACAAGTTTTTGAAATAGAAAATACGAAAACACACCGTTTCAACGAGGCAAAATTTTATGCCTCGTTATATTTTTAGAGGTACTGAAAGAGAACATATATGATGGGAAGATATGATACACCTTTATTTGATGCATTGATAAAATACAACTTAAAAAAGAAGATTCCTTTTCACATGCCCGGGCATAAACAAGGTAAAGGCATACCGGAAGAGCTTAAATCCTATGCTTTTGAAATCGATCTTACGGAACTTCCCGAAACCGACTGCCTTCACAGCCCGGAAGGGGCTATACTTTTGGCCCAGGAGAGGGCAGCAGAGGTGTTTGGGGCAAAACATAGTTTTTTTCTTGTCAACGGCTCAACCTGTGGAATTCAGGCAATGATTGCAAGCACATGCAATCCCGGTGATGAACTTATTATAGACCGCAATTGTCATAGCTCAGTGGTTCACTCATTAATACTATGCGGGGTGGTTCCCAGGTATGTTTATCCTTGTTTTTTGAATGAGCTGGGTATTGTGGGAGGGATAGCTCCTCAGGAAGTAGAAAGGATGCTCATAAGCTACCCTAAAGCAAAGGGGGTACTTATCACTTCCCCTACTTATTATGGAATTTGTTCCGATGTGGAGTCCATTGCAGAAATTGTACACCGCCAGGGTAAAATACTTTTGGTGGACGAGGCGCACGGAGCCCATTTTTATTTTCACGATCGACTTCCTAAGGGAGCGCTTCGGGCAGGTGCCGATATGTGTGTGCAAAGCGCTCACAAGACATTGCCTGCTTTAACCCAAAGCTCCCTGTTGCATCTTAACTCGGACAGAATAGACTTACATCGTTTAAAAAGCTGTTTAAGAATGTTTCAGACCAGCAGCCCATCCTATATACTTATGGCATACCTTGATGCAGCAATTGGTATCATGGCAAAAGAAGGGTACGCTGCTCTTAGCCGGCTGATTGATAATATTGAACAATTGCGGTATCATTTAAGGGACAATGAGCACATGTACTGTCTTGGAGATGAAATAATTGATTCCGGTTTTATTTATCAGTTTGATCTGGCAAGGATAGTGATTCATTTAAAAAATGTTTCTGTAACGGGGTATGGGGTGGCTAAGGAACTGAGTCTTAAGTATGGCATACAGGTGGAAATGGCGGATATGAGTAATATCGTGTGTATCCCTTCCATAGCAAATACGGAAAAGCAGATTAAGCTTCTTGGTGATGCCCTGCAGGAGATGTCCTTGTCCTGGGAACAAGATAAAACCAACAGGTATTACCATAACCTTCCCATTGCCCGGTATAGCATGCCTCCAATGAATGCTTTTTACAGTGAGTGGGAGCTTATTCCGCTGGAAAAATCTGCAGGTGCCATTTCAAATGATACTATTATTTGTTTTCCACCCGGGATTCCGGTTCTGTGCCCTGGAGAACAGTTTTCTCAAAATATTATTGATTATTTAAAATGTATAATTGATTCGGGAGGCACTGTGCACGGCCTGGTTGATAATTCATACGTAAAAGCGGTAAAGCGGAATTTGTAGTGGAACTTTTTTTTGGGAAAAGGTATAATTAAATTAAATACAGTATTAAGGGGAGAGGGGTGTATGGCATGAAGATTGTACTGGCAATTGTACATGATGATGATGGAAACCGGGTGATGAGTGAGCTAAATAAGGAAGGGTTTAGCGTAACGAAGTTAGCAACTACGGGAGGATTTTTAAAGGCCGGTAACACTACCCTTCTTGTTGGAACGAGCAAAGAAAACGTACAAACGGTAATCGATATAATAAAGAGAAAATGCATGGGCAGGAAGCAGATTATAACTTCTCCTATGCCGGCTACGGGCGCAGCAGGTGTTTATGCACCCTATCCGGTGGAAGTTGATGTGGGAGGGGCTACCATATTCGTATTGGATGTTGAACGCTTTGAAAAAGTGTAAGGGGCTATATTTATGAAAATTAATGAGGTTATAAATCATCTTTCAGGAATACAGAGTAAGCAGGTGGCAGAGGATAAGAAGCTTTCAGATACAGCGAAATTGTCCTTTGATGAGCAGTTGATAAAGGCAGAAGAACAGGATTATCGTAAACGTTTGACTGAATTGCTGGATCAGGTTAACCGGCAAGGCGAGAGGTTGTCAAAAAATATTGATATAAAAGAGTTGAAGCGGTACAGGAAGCTGATTTCAGAATTTCTTTATGAAGCGGTAAGGTATTCCCATAAGTTTAGTAAAGAAAGTATGTTGGATCGTAGGGGAAGATACAAGGTATATGCCATGATTCATAAAGTGGACGAACATTTAGACAATCTCACACGGGAAGTCTTAATGGAAGAAAGGAATAATGTAAAGATTTTACAGCGTCTAGATGATATCCGGGGTTTGTTGCTGGATATATTGATGTAAAAATGTTTTAGATATTTTGCGAGTTTGGGGAAAGAGATGAATATGAGCTTTAATAAAATTATAGGTCAAAAAGTGGTTATCAATAGCCTGAAAAACTGTATTCGTAATAATAAGGTTAGCCATGCCTACATTTTTGAAGGCCCAGAAGGCATTGGAAAGAAGACGATTGCATCTCTTCTTGCTTCTGCATTAACCTGCGAGCGAAAAGGTACTGATCCCTGCGGTGTTTGCAAAAGCTGCATCCAAAATAAGAGCGGGAATCATCCTGATGTTAAGTTTTTGCACGGTGAAACCGGCAGCATCGGTGTTGACATGATACGAGACCTTCAGAAGGACATGTATATTAAGCCTTATTCAGCAGATAAAAAAATATATATCATTTCCGAGGCGGATAAGATGACTTTGCAGGCACAGAACAGTCTGCTGAAGGTATTGGAAGAACCTCCTGCATACGGCATGTTTATTCTCACTACAATCAATGCTTCTCTCCTTTTGAAAACCATTTTGTCCAGGTCAGTGGTCTTAAGGTTTGCTGTACATCCGTATGAAGAAATTGAAGAATTCCTGAAAAATGAATATCCCGGACTGGGAGAGGAAGTATCGGTTATTGCAAGGCTTTCAGGAGGCATCATAGGCAGGGCAAAAGATGTTGCCGAATCCCAGGAGTTTCGGACCCTAAGAAGGGATATTTTTAATAGGGTTTATAAATTATTAAGCCCCAATAAAGCGGTACTCATAGATGCAGCAGATTATTTTATTGAGTATAAGCAAAGCAACAGGCTGCTTTTGGATTTTTTACTGTCATGGTTCAGGGACGTACTGATAATAAAGGAATCACATGATAAAAAGAAGGTTATAAATATAGATATGATTGATAATATTTATGAGTTTGCACTAAATGTTACAAGCTATTCAATATGTAAGATAATTGAAATAATAATGGATACTAAAAAGAAAATAGATATGAATGTCAATTATGCTTTGGCAATTGAGACGATGTTCATTCGGAGTTGGGAGGAAATACATGGCAACGGTGGTAGGAGTACGGTTTAAAAGAGCAGGTAAAATTTATTACTTTGATCCGGAGGACCTCGTGATTGAAAGGGGGACCTGGGTAATCGTTGAGACTGCTAGAGGTATTGAATTTGGAGAAACGGTTATTAGCAATAGAGAAGTAGCTGAAGAAGATATTATTGCACCTTTGAAAAAGGTTATCAGAATTGCAACCGAAGAAGACATACAACATGCAGCAGAAAACAAGAAAAAGGAAAAGGAAGCTTTCAAAATATGCCTGCAGAAAATAAAGGATCATAATCTTGGCATGAAGCTGATTGATGTGGAGTACACGTTTGATGGAAATAAGGTGCTTTTCTACTTTACAGCCGAAGGCAGGGTGGATTTCCGGGAATTGGTTAAAGATTTGGCAGCTGTGTTTAAAACCCGGATTGAGCTGAGGCAGATTGGTGTTCGGGACGAAGCAAAGATGATCGGAGGGCTTGGTATATGCGGCCGCGCTCTCTGTTGTTCAACCCACTTGGGAGAGTTTGAGCCTGTTTCCATCAAGATGGCAAAAGAACAAAATTTGTCATTAAATCCCAGCAAGATATCCGGTACGTGTGGCAGGTTAATGTGTTGCCTGAAATATGAGCAGGAGACATACGAAGAAATGCTGGGTAAGGTCCCGAAGATAGATGCCCTTGTACTTACGCCCCAGGGGCAAGGGGTTGTGATGGATGTGAGTTTGTTAAAAGAAACTGTAAAGGTAAAACTGGATAAGGATGATGAAAATGTACTTCAGGTCTTTCGCCTTGATGAGATTAAAATACTAAAAGATGGGGAAAATAAAGAGGCAGAAAATGAGCAGGATGAGGAAGTACTGGAAGAACTAAAGGATTTGGAAGATGTTTAGATAAATTAGCCCATAAACAGTGGTTTTTCATCAAAAAAGTGTTTTCAATTTTACATTATAGTGGTAAAATAGAGACGATAATTTAAGGAGGTGCATATCAATGGCATATTTTATAACTGATGCTTGTATAAGTTGCGGAGCTTGTGAACCAGAATGCCCTGTATCATGTATTTCACCAGGTGATGATGTGTATGTAATAGATGCAGAAGCATGTATTGATTGTGGTGCATGTGCAAATGTGTGCCCTGTAGATGCTCCACAACCAGCAGAATAATAAATGATACAATAAAATCAATAATACAGTTCAATAAAAAAACCTAAGATTATTCTTGGGTTTTTTTGATACTGGGAGGTGTTTTTATGGGACAGGGCTCTGGTAGAGCAAAAATTATTACGGTATTGTTAATTACAGCAGGAATAATAGCGGCGGCCGTTGGCATTTTTTTTGCGCATAATTATTACCAGGAGTATCTTGATAAAGAACGTCTGGCACGGGGACAGCCTGATAATAAAAATGGCGGGCTGGAAGACAAGGGTACCGGTGAAATACCGGAAGGTGATGTAATTGTACCCGATAAGGGTTCCCAGTCAGAGGATCCCGTTGATGTTGGGCCTGACCAGGAGGTTCAGCAAGTAGAGGAAGGTATACAGAGGCTTCAAAGAGCACCGGATTTCGAGCTAATGGATATTGAAGGCAATAAGGTTAAATTATCTGACTACCGAGGTAAGGTGGTATTTTTAAATTTTTGGGCTACATGGTGCGGACCCTGCAGGCTGGAAATGCCTCATTTTGAGTCGGCCCATCAGACATTTAAAGAGAGCCAGGAAGCGGTTATTCTTGCTGTGAATATACAGGAAGGGAAAGAAGAAGTAAAAGATTTCCTACAGGACAATGGTTTTACTTTCCCGGTGCTTCTTGATACCAGTGGGAAAGTAGCAGTGGTTTACCGCATTCACAGCATACCTACCACTTATATCCTGGACAAGGATGGAATAATACAAGATGTTGTAATAGGGCCAATGGAAGAAGCAAATTTACTCAGGTATGTGGAGGCGCTCAGCAGTGAATAGTGCCTGTGGAAAGGATAATATACTTATAAACGATTGGGAAAGGATTGACGACCTTCAGTACAAGGGCTTGCGCATTATTCAGGACACGAGGAGCTTCTGCTTTGGGGTGGATGCGGTTTTGCTGGCTAATTTTGCTACCGTTCGGAAAGGTGATACTGTCCTGGATATGGGAACAGGAACAGGAGTCATTCCCCTTCTTATTGCAGGTAAGACGGAAGCAGCGAAGATAATTGGGCTTGAAATACAACCGCATCTGGCGGAAATAGCCGGCAGAAGCGTTGCATTAAACAATTTAGAGGACAGGGTAAGCATTATAGAAGGGGATTTACAGGATGGAGTCAGCTTATTTGGTGCAAGCGTTTTTGATGTTATTACGTGCAATCCTCCTTATACCCAGCCAAAAGGCGGCCTTATTAATCCAAATGATTCTAAAGCAATTTCCCGTCATGAAATCAAATGCACTCTTGAGGATGTAATTCGTATAGCCTCTAAACTTCTGAAAGTCGGGGGAAAGCTTGCAATGGTACACCGGCCTGAACGCCTGGTGGATATAATATGGCTGATGAGGTATTACAAGCTTGAGCCTAAACGACTTAGGTTTGTCCACCCGTCTCCGGGTAAGAAACCAAATCTCATCCTTATTGAAGGGGTAAGGGGAGGTAATCCGCAGCTTAATATGTTGGAACCCTTGTATGTATATAATGATAAAGGGGAGTACAGCGAGGAGATAAATACCATTTATTGCAGGGAGAAAAAAGATGGATAAAAAAGGAATGCTGTATCTTTGTGCTACACCCATTGGAAATCTTGAAGATATCACTTTGAGGGTTTTGAGGGTACTAAAAGAGGTGGATTTGATAGCAGCAGAGGATACCCGGCAGACATTAAAACTGCTCAACCACTTTCAGATTAATAAGCCCTTGATCAGCTATTATGAGCACAATAAGTCGGAAAGAGGGAAATATATCGTTGAGCAGATTCTGCAGGGTAAAAACGTAGCTCTTGTGTCAGATGCGGGTACACCGGGCATTTCCGATCCTGGAGAGGATCTGGTAAGACTGTGTATTGAAAGGGATATTACTGTATCTGCTTTACCAGGGCCTGTAGCTGCAATTACCGGACTGATTCTTTCCGGTATGCCTACCGGGAGGTTTTGTTTTGAAGGTTTTTTATCGGTTAATAAGAGAAACAGAAGGGAACATCTGGAACAAATAAAGAATGATCCGCGCACTTTAATATTTTATGAGGCGCCCCATAAGCTTCTGAACACCTTGGAGGATATGTACAGTATATTGGGGAACAGGAAGATTGCCCTTGCCAGGGAGCTGACAAAAAAGTTTGAAGAGGTGATTCGTTGTTCCCTTGAAGAAGCCATAAACCGGTTTAAACAAAGTATGCCAAAAGGTGAATTTGTATTGATTGTTGAAGGTGCGGATCCCAGACGGTTGGAAAAACAAAAACATCAGGAATGGATGAATATGTCCATTTCGGATCATATTTACCTGTATACTTCCCAGGGGATTGACGAAAAGGAAGCATTAAAAAAAGTAGCCAAGGACCGGGGAATTTCAAAGAGGGAAGTGTATGCACTTAATTTAAAAAATAAGAAATAATGAAAAAGAAGGGATATCCCTTCTTTTTCATTATTTCTTTAATTCTTCCATGCACTGGGGGCAAATATTCTTACCCTTGTAGACATATACGTCTTTTGCATTCCCACAGAAGATACATGCAGGTTCATACTTTTTCAGTATAATAGTATTACCATCTACATAAATCTCTAAAGCATCTTTCTCAGCTATATCAAGCGTTCTTCTCAGCTCAATTGGAAGTACTACTCTTCCTAGTTCATCTACTTTTCTTACAATACCTGTTGATTTCATATTACTCCTCCTAAGATTACAAGATTCGACAAGCTCTACATTTGTTATAATACCATAAATGTCAATAAACGTCAATAGTAAAATAAACATATTGGAAAAACATTTTACAACAATGGCAATAAAATGAATCAAATAAATTCAAATATTTTTTTATTATTGTAAAGTATTAAATAATAAAAGCCATTAATTTGAAAATGATATAAATTCAGGATAAGGGATATATTTGTAAAAAATATTATTATGTAAAAAAATATGAAAACTGACTTTCTATAACTGGGAATATACTTACCGAATCATTCGACAATTTTCGACATTACCCCTTGTATATTGTAGAAAATGCATAGCACGATAAAGAATAAAACCATGTAGTGCAACCCAAGTGGAATTCAATGTATTCCTATGGCATATAGATATAAGGATGGCATTGGATTTTTATAGTATTGAAGGGGGATTTTATGTTAAATTATATTTGGGCAGCAATGATTCTTATTGCCTTTACGGTTGCTGCTTTTATGGGCAGGATTGAACAGACTACACAAGCCGCCCTGGATTCGGCGGGAGCTGCTGTTGAAATGAGTATTGGCCTTTTGGGTGTAATGTGCTTATGGACAGGGATTATGAACGTTGCGGAAAAATCCGGCCTGGTAAATAAGATTTCAAAAGCAATCAGGCCCGTTATCAGGTTTCTGTTCCCGGAAATTCCCTCCGATTCCCCTGCTGCCGGGGCAATCGTGCTTAATATGGTAGCAAACATTTTAGGATTGGGAAATGCTGCAACACCTCTTGGTCTCAAAGCAATTAAAGAATTGCAAAAGCTTAACAGGTATAAGGACACGGCTTCAAATGCCATGTGCATGTTTGTGGTTATAAATACCGCATCCCTTCAATTGATTCCGGCTACCGTAATTGCTATCCGGGCCTCGGCAGGTTCGGCAAACCCTTTTGAAATTATTGTACCTGTATGGTTTTCCTGCATATGTACCCTTATTGTCGGCATATCTGCAGCAAAGGTATTGCAAAAGACGGGCAATAATTTAAAAGGTTGTTCCTCCGGCAGGCGTTATTATAATGGGCAGAGAAGGTGGTTTCTGTGGAAATAATTAAGCTGGTATCCAATTTTGCCATTCCATGTATGTTTTTTTGCATCATTGCCCATGGTTTGACGGAAAAGGTTAATGTATATGATTGTTTTGTGGATGGCGCAAAGGACGGAATAGAAACCACCTTGAGGGTTTTGCCTCCCCTGGTAGGACTCATGGTTGCCATAGGTGTATTTCGTGCTTCAGGAGCCCTGGATTTGGTAACCTATGCTCTTAGCCCTATAACAACTGCAATAAATATGCCTCCGGAAGTAATACCCTTGGCACTGATGCGACCAATATCGGGAAGCGGTGCACTGGCTATAGTATCTGACCTGATAAAAAATTACGGGCCCGATTCCTTTATAGGACGACTGGCATCTGTTATGATGGGTTCTACGGAGACTACGTTTTATACCATTGCAGTTTACTTTGGTTCCGTAAGGATAAAGAATGTACGTCATACTGTACGCGCCGCCTTGCTGGCCGATATTACATGTATATTGGCAAGCTTATGGATATGTAAAAAAGTATTTGGATGAAATTAAAAAATGGCCTAATTTGTAATCTTCAGAAAAACCTTGAAAAAGAGAAATTTAGTGATATTATATTATATAATATTGGGTAAAATGAAGAAGTCAAATGAAAAAACAGGAGGAGTTAACGTGAGTGACAAGACATTCTATATAACAACACCTATTTATTATCCGAGCGATAAATTGCATATTGGCCATTCCTATACCACTGTAGCAGCAGATGCAATGGCAAGATATAAGAGGTTGAGAGGCTATGATGTAATGTTTCTGACCGGGACCGATGAGCATGGACAAAAGATTCAAAGAATAGCAGAGGAAAAAGGGGTTAAGCCGAAGGCTTATGTGGATGAAATTGTGGCAAGCATCAAAAATTTGTGGAAGATATTAAATATTTCAAATGACCGGTTTATTCGGACTACCGATAAGCAACATGAAGAAATTGTTCAAAAGATATTTAAAAAATTGTATGACCAGGGAGATATTTATAAGAGTGAATACGAAGGATGGTATTGTACCCCTTGTGAAGCCTTTTGGACAGAGCGGCAACTGAAAGATGGGAAATGCCCTGACTGTGGGCGTGAAGTGGAATTAACAAAGGAGGAAAGCTATTTCTTTCGCTTGTCAAAATATCAGGACCGCCTGATAAAGCATATTGAGGAAAACCCTGATTTTATACAGCCCGTATCCCGGCAAAATGAGATGCTAAACAATTTCTTAAGGCCCGGCCTTGAAGATTTATGTGTTTCCCGTACCACTTTTGATTGGGGGATTCCTGTTAGCTTTGATGATAAACATGTGGTATATGTATGGGTTGATGCCCTGTCCAATTATATTACCGCTTTAGGATACATGACCGAAAATGATGCGGATTATAAAAAGTATTGGCCTGCGGATGTTCATTTGGTAGGTAAGGAAATTGTAAGGTTCCATACCATCATTTGGCCGGCAATGTTGATGGCCTTAGGTGAACCTTTACCAAAGCAGGTTTTTGGGCACGGCTGGCTGCTTCTTGAAGGAGGTAAAATGTCCAAATCCAAAGGAAATGTAGTGGACCCGGTTATGCTGGTCAACAAATATGGGGTTGATGCAATCCGTTATTTCCTTTTAAGGGAGGTTCCCTTTGGAGCCGATGGAGTTTTTTCCAATGAAGCGCTCATCAACAGAATTAATTCCGACCTTGCCAACGACCTGGGTAACCTGGTCAGCAGGACGGTGGCAATGATTGATAAATACTTTGGCGGGCAACTTCCAAGGGAAAGGGAAGCAGGAGAGTATGATGATGAGCTTATAAGCCTTGCTGTTTCCACCACCGAAAAGGTGGAACAACTGATGGATAAGCTTTTGTTTAGCAATGCGCTTACGGAAATATGGAAGCTTGTGTCTAGGACAAATAAATACATTGATGAAACAATGCCATGGGTATTGGCAAAGGATGAGAGTAAGAGTGCAAGGCTGGCAACGGTCCTGTATAATCTTGCTGAAAGCATACGCATTATATCCATACTCATTCAGCCCTTTATGCCCAACACTTCTCCTATTATTTGGAGTCAGGTGGGCATTGAACCGGGAGCAGAAACCGAATGGGATAGCTCTAAGGTTTGGGGAGTTTTGAAGCAGGATGCAAAGGTTAAGAAGGGCGATATTATATTCCCAAGAATTGATGTAAAGAAGGAACTGGAAGAGCTGGAAGCAATGCAAAAGGCAAAAGAGCATAAGGAGGAGAAGAAAGAGGAACCCGTGAAACAGGAGGAACCGTCCTATATTACCATCGATGACTTTGCCAAGCTGGATTTGCGGGTAGCAAAGGTTATATCGGCTGAAAAGGTTAAGGGCGCGGACAAGTTGTTGAAGCTTCAACTACAAGTGGGCAGTGAGACCCGTCAGGTAGTTTCCGGAATAGCAAAATATTATTCTCCTGAGGAACTTGTAGGTAAAAATTTAGTATTGGTTGCAAATCTCCAGCCCATAAAGCTTAGGGGAGTGGAATCCCATGGCATGATCCTGGCAGCTTCCACCGAGGGGGATGAAAAGCTTGCCCTGGTAACGATTGACGGAGATATGGAAAGCGGAAGTAAAGTTAGATAGAAAGAGGGTATAAAATGTTTTTTGACTCCCATGCCCATTACGACGATGAGCGTTTTGACGAAGACAGGGACACGCTGCTCAAGGGTATGCCCGGCAAGGGTATTTCATATATACTTAACGCGGCTTCCAATATTGATTCGTCCAAAGAGTGCATCCGCCTGGCGGAAAAATATGATTTTATTTATGCTGCGGTAGGGGTTCATCCCCATGATGCGGCAACACTGGACGATAATTCATTCCAATTGATTGCCGAAATGGCCAAAAGCCCAAAGGTAGTAGCCATCGGTGAAATAGGCCTTGATTACTATTATGATTATTCACCGCGGGAGGTACAAAAATATTGGTTTCGGAAACAAATCCAACTGGCAAGGGAACTGGGCCTTCCGGTGATCATACATAACCGGGATGCCCATGCCGATTCCCTGGAAATTGTGGCTTCAGAGGATATTTCTACAGTCGGTGGAGTGTTTCACTGCTTTTCCGGCAGCTGGGAGATGGCAAAAAGGCTTTTGAACATGGGAATTTATATTTCGGTAGGAGGGCCGGTCACTTTTAAAAACGCAGTAAAAGTAGTGGAAGTAGTAAAAAATATTCCGCTGGACAGGTTGCTTATTGAAACCGATTGCCCTTATCTTACACCGGTGCCCCACCGCGGGAAGCGTAATGATTCTACATACATCGGATATGTTGCAGAAAAAATAGGTGAAATCCGGGGAATCTCTACAGAAAAAGTAGCTGAAATAACATTGGAGAATGCCAGGAGGCTATTTAAAATTTAAGAAGGAGTAATTTGGAAAATAATGAATAGAGACATGATAATAACCTATGTATTGGGTAAAAGTCTTTATGTAAATATTACAAACCGCTGTACTAATTGTTGTAGTTTTTGTATTCGAAATACGGAACAAGGAGTAGGTACGGGGGTAAACCTGTGGCTGGAAAGGGAGCCTACGGTTAAAGAAATTATCGATTCGATAATGAGTCATGATTTGTCCCTATATGATGAAATTGTATTTTGTGGTTATGGAGAACCAATGATTCGCACCTATGATATTGTTGAAGTATGTAAGGAAATAAGGGAAAAAAGCTCCATACCCATTCGCATTAATACCAATGGCCATGCAAACATGATTTACGGCAAGGATGTTACCCCATTACTGAAGGGATTGGTGGATACCATATCCATAAGTTTAAATGCAAAAAATGCCGAGGAATATCAAAGGCTCTGCCATTCTAAATATGGAGAAGAAGCCTTTGCCGGGATGCTTGATTTTGCAGTGCGCTGTAAAGAATATGTACCGGAAGTGATTTTGAGCGTTGTAAACGTGATAAGTAAAGAAGATATTGAGGAATGTAGAAAAATTGCACAGCGGTTAGGGGTGAAGTTTCGAATAAGAAATTACAGCGGCTAATCACCAAAAAGCCCCTCCTTCATATACTGGTAATGATTGAAATACCATTTATGGAGGAGGAATTTTTGTGGAAGACAAGAGGGAACGTGAGCGCAAAGTGCCTGAAAGAGAATATACGCCTCCTATGATGCCCCCTGCACCACAGCCGATGCCCCAACCAATGCCCTGGTGTCCCATGATGCAGTATGGTTTTCCAATGATGTATCCATCTATGCCAATGATGGGTGAAATGGGCTGTGGCGATCCCATGTACGGAGGTACATACCCGCCTTTATACGGCGGCATGTACGGTTATCCGTATGGTATGCCCTATTATTATCCCGGTATGGGTGGTATCAACTACCCGTTTCCCGGAATGGGATACCCAAGGGTGCAGGATGAGGAATAAATTATAGGTTAATACAAAAATGGCATCCATTAAAATACAATTGGATGTCATTTTTGTGTTAATAAATATAACTCATAAATTTTCAATTTTAAGGATAAAATAATTATATATTTAATATTAATAGCATTACCAAATTAAGGATTCGTTTTTTGCAATTTGACACTAATGGTAAAATGTAATAAAATAAGCAACGAATCCTACACTTCTAGGAGGGCACAAAAATGCACCAAAATAGTTCGGTAAATAAAATGCTGTTTTACAAAAAAGCGTTTCTTCTTGCGCTGGTCCTGGCCATTTCGCTGACAGCCTCTTTATTTAATTCGGTTATTGCCAGTACAAAGGAAGTATCGGTAAGAGATAACGGTCAAATGCTGAATATAAAGACGCGTAAGGAAACAGTGGGAGAATTTTTAGAAGAACAGGGAATTGAAATATATGAGGGTGACGAGGTTCAGCCGGGATTGAAAACAAAGCTTAATAAAAAGCAAGGCATAGTTATCAGGAGGGCAATACCTGTAACCGTTTTTGTCGACGGCAGCGAAGTGTTGGTTAAGACGGTAAGAAACACTGTTAAAGGAGTACTGGAGCAGTCAAATATTTCCCTTAATAGTAAGGATATTATGAACTGCAGTTTAACCGACCGGGTCAGGGATAATATGAAAATAATAATTACAAGGGTTTCTGAAACTATAGAAACAGTACAGGAAAGCATTCCTTATAAGACCATCAGCCGTGCCAATGAGAACATGGATAAGGGAAAGGTTAAGGTTGTACAAAAAGGGAAAGAGGGGATAAAGGAAAAGAAATATGTAGTTGTATTGCACGATGGGAAAGAGGTTTCAAGGCAACTTATAAGCGAAACCATTAAAGCACAGCCTGTTGACCAGATAAATGAGTACGGGACGGTGTCTGTATATAAGACATCCCGTGGTGACAGCTTTCGCTATAAGAAGATGTTAAAGATGACTGCTACCGCTTATGACCTTTCTTATGAAAGTTGTGGCAAAACGCCGGAAGATAAGCACTATGGTCTTACGTACACGGGCATGAAAGCCCGGCAGGGCATTGTTGCGGTGGACCCTAACGTGATTCCGCTTCATTCGAGGTTATATATAGAAGGAGCCGATGGCAGTTGGAGTTATGGTTTTGCCGTAGCGGGGGATGTGGGTTCAGGGATTAAAGGAAATAAGATAGATCTATTTTACGAGGATCATGAGATTGTAAAACGGTTTGGAGAGAGAAAGGTAAATGTATATCTCATAGAATAATAGAAAAATAAACCGGGATTCCCGGTTTTTTTGTTGGAAGCCATGTTTATAGTATGTAGACTGTTGTGGTAAAATAATTTTAGATGCCTATATCATTAAGTCCAATGCAACAAAACAGGAGGTCTCACAATGGAGAAATTGTCATCACCAAAAGTTTTAAAAAAAATAATTGAAAAGTATGGATTTCGCTTTAATAAGAAGCTGGGGCAAAATTTTCTTATAGACGTTAACATACTGGATAAAATGATGGAAGCAGCAGAGATAGACGAAAAAACAGGAGTAATTGAAATTGGACCGGGTATAGGCGTTTTGACTCAAGCCCTTGCAGAAAAAGCAGCTAAGGTTGTTGCCATTGAATTGGATGCCAATCTCATTCCAATCCTTGATGAAACGGTTGGAGGATACCCAAACGTAAGGGTAATCAATGGAAACGCACTAAAAATAGATTTAAAAACAATAATAACAAAGGAATTTGAGAACATGGACGTAAAAATTGCAGCAAACCTGCCCTATTATATTACTACCCCTATAATCATGGGAATACTCGAGAAAAAACTGCCTGTTAAAAGCATGATTGTTATGGTTCAGAAAGAGGTTGCCCAACGCATGATTGCAAAGCAAGGGGGGAAGGAGTACGGGGCTTTGAGTGTGGCAGTACAGTATTATACAAAACCTCGAATCATATTAACCGTACCTCCCCATTGTTTTATGCCTCAACCTAAAGTGGAGTCCACCGTGATCAAGCTTGATATACTTGAGCAGCCATCCGTTCAGGTAAAAGATGAGGATAGGTTTTTTAGTGTTGTGAAAGCTGCTTTTGGACAAAGAAGGAAAACGCTGTTAAATGCATTATCAAACTCCGGATTATTCAATATGACTAAAGAGGAGATTCGTAAAACCCTCTTAGATATTGGGATACACGAGGATCAGAGGGGAGAAACATTATCTATTATGCAATTTGCTCAATTGTCAGATGCAATTTATTAATATTTTGTTTGTTTTTTTACCGTATTTTATTAAAAAAAAGAAGGATTTAAAAAAATAAATGTAGAATATATTATATAAACACGGAGAAGGTTTTTTATTTTTAATGTATTCGTGATTGTTAAAAGAATAACAAAGCGTGGTATATATGTTCCATCGGGAAGAACTCTGCTGTTTACTTTGCATATAATTCCCTTAACATATTTTCACAAGATGAAAGGAGTATGAACATGACAAGCAATAAAGTTGTACTACAATGGCTTGATGAGATGGTAGCACTTACTAAGCCTGATAAGGTAGTATGGATTGATGGATCTGAAGAACAACTGAACGAATTGAGAAAGGAAGCTCTGGCTACAGGCGAATTAATTGAGCTGAATCAAGATAAACTTCCCGGCTGTTATCTTCACCGCGCTGCAGAAAATGATGTTGCAAGGGTGGAGGACAGGACGTTTATCTGTACTCCCACCAGGGAAGAGGCTGGTCCGACAAATAACTGGATGGACCCGACCGAAATGTATGATAAATTGACGAAGTTATTTGATGGTTCGATGAAAGGCAGAACCATGTATGTTATTCCCTTTTTAATGGGACCTTTGGGTTCTCCCTTCAGTAAAGTAGGTATAGAGTTAACCGACAGCATTTATGTGGTTTTAAATATGGCAATTATGACCCGTGTAGGGAAAGCGGTTATGGACCAATTGGGGGATTCAGAGGATTTTGTAAAGGGATTGCATTCCAAAAAAGACATTGACCCGGAAAACCGTTATATTGTGCACTTCCCTCAGGATAATACCATCTGGAGCATAAACTCCGGTTACGGCGGGAATGTTCTTTTAAGCAAGAAATGCTTTGCTCTTAGAATTGCAAGCTATCAGGGCAAAAAGGAAGGTTGGATGGCCGAGCATATGTTAATCCTTGGCCTGGAAAACCCGCAGGGAGAAGTGAAATACATTGCAGCCGCATTCCCCAGTGCCTGTGGCAAGACCAATCTGGCCATGCTTATTCCGCCGGAAGAGCTAAAGGGATACAAGGTATGGACTGTTGGAGATGATATAGCCTGGCTGAGAATAGGTGAAGACGGGCGGCTTTGGGCTATAAACCCTGAAGCAGGGTTCTTTGGTGTTGCACCGGGAACCAGTTCCAAGACCAACCCCAATGCTTTAGCCACCATTCAGAAAAATACCATATTCACCAATGTTTTATTGACACCGGAAGGAACAGTGTGGTGGGAAGGACTTGACGGAGAACCGCCCAGGGAAGGCATTGATTGGAGAGGAAATCCCTGGACTCCGGAAAGCGGCGTAAAGGGTGCCCATCCCAACTCGAGGTTCACAGCACCTGCCCGTCAATGCCCATGCATCTCACCTCATTGGGAAGATCCCCAGGGAGTTCCCATTTCTGCAATTATATTTGGAGGACGCAGGGCAAAAACCGCCCCATTGGTATATGAAGCCTTTAACTGGCAGCATGGTGTATTTGTCGGTGCCACCATGGCTTCAGAAACAACCGCTGCAGCTGCCGGTGCAGTAGGTGTGGTAAGACGTGACCCGATGGCGATGATTCCGTTCTGTGGTTATAACATGGCAGATTATTTTAGACATTGGCTGGAAATGGGACGCAAGATTCCTAACCCGCCCAAGATTTTCCATGTAAACTGGTTCCGTACGGATGAAAACGGAAAGTTCATTTGGCCGGGCTTTGGTGATAATTTGCGTGTATTAAACTGGATTATTGAGAGATGCGAAGGAAAAGCCGATGCGGTGGAAACACCAATAGGTTATCTGCCTGTGCCCGATGCAATAAATATTGAAGGGTTGGATATCGGAGAAGATACGATGAAAGAGCTTCTTAAGGTGGATAAGAAAGTTTGGTTGGAAGACGTATCAGCGCAAAAAGAATTCTTTAAGCAGTTTGGAGACAGGCTGCCGCAAGAAATAATTGATGAACTGAAAGCACTGGAAAAAAGACTAAGTGAATAATGGTAAATAGGGGCACGACTTTGTGCCCCTTAAATTATTCCTGTCTGCCTAAAAAACGGTTGACTATATAGTCCCTTGCCTTCAATTCGATGGAATCATCCAGGGGTTGAAGCTGTGTAAATGTATCCGGGTAAGCCCTTTTTAATGCATTGGATATTATGAAATCCGTCAGCACAGGATTTTTTGGCAATAGGGGTCCGTGAAGATAGGTTCCTATGACATTTTTGTATATTACCCCTTCCGTCCCATCGGTTCCATTATTACCGTAGCCGTATTTTACAATGCCCAGGGGTTGATGATTGTTTATATAAGTTTTACCTCCATGGTTTTCAAAGCCTACAACCTTGACAGGGTTGCCCATTAAATTGCATTCAATTACAACATTACCTATCATCCTTGAATCCCCCGTATCAGTATAAATGTCCAGCACTGACAAACCTTCAATGGTTTCATCTTTTAATTTATAATAATGCCCTAAAAGCTGGTATCCCCCACAGATAGCTATCACAACCCCATTATTGTCTACATAGCGGTTTATATCATCCTTTATTTCCTTCAGTCGATTGCCTACCAAAAGCTGTTCCCGGTCCGAGCCCCCTCCCAGAAAAACAATGTCCAGGGCATTGAAGTCGATAGGGGAATTTAGTTGGAATTCGATAACCTCCGTTTCAATACCTCTCCACTCACATCTTTTCTGCAGGGCTATTATATTTCCCCGATCCCCGTATAGATTAAGAAGGTCGGGGTATAAGTGACCAATGGTTAGTTTAAGTTTTTCCATATTATCATCTCCGGTTTTTTGTAATGGTTTTCCATTTCCTGCTCCTTTCAAGGGATTTTAATACCTTTTGTGTATGAAACAGTGCCGTATAATTAACAAGAACATAACATACCTCCCCGCTTCCCTTTATAAGGTCAAGCAGTGCGGATTTAATATTATCTTCCGTTGTTACCAATGGAGTTGGAATGCCTGCATACTTAAGGCGCACGGCTACGTCTTCCTTTCTGATTCCCGATAAAACATATTTACTGATATTAGGTACGGCCATTCTCTCAAAGTCCACATCCCAAATCCAGGATATATCCGTACCGTCCTGTTCATTGTCATTGATTACTATTAGAACATCTTTAGGACGATTATCCTGAAGGAAGGTGGATATGGCCTGATTAAACCCTGCCGGGTTTTTGGACAAATTTAATATTACCGGCTTCCCAAGATTAAAGGTCTCCATTCGTCCAATTTGCGGCGTATAATGGTCCAGTATGTCTCCCGTGCTGTCTATATCGATGCTGGATAATACGGCAGCCGATACGGATGCAAGAATATTGTAAATATTGTAGAAACCTTTATACTGTATATTAAAAGAAGAAATCGAACCATGATGCTCTATACTAAAGTGCAGCCCATCTTCCAGGTTAACATCAACAGCTTTGAAATCAAGCTTAGGGCGTTTAAATCCACAGGATTCACAATAGAAGTCTCCTAACTGGCTGTAATGATAATAATTATACTTTAGTTCTTTTCCGCAGAAAGTGCAAAAACGCCCTTCTTTTATTTCATTCAATGACATATTCACATCATCTTCAATGCCAAAGTAATAACATGTTCTTTTTGTGTTGTAGCCAAAGCGTGCGGTTAGCGGATCATCCCCGTTAAGTATCAGCTGTGCTTTTGGTGCTTTTTCCAGGGCCTTATCCAGCAGTCGAATGGTAATGTCAATCTCACCGTATCGGTCCAGCTGGTCCCTGAATAAATTATTTATGATTATCTTAGATGGGGAAAGGTGATCAAATATTCTTACTGCCGAAGCCTCATCCACCTCCAGGCAGGCGTAGTCGGCATCAAGAGTGCCCCAAAGGGTAGCTGCATCAATGAATGCGGTGGTGACCCCTCCTAACATATTTGCACCCACCCGATTGCATACAACACGGTATCCCGATTCTTTAAAAAGGCTGTACAACATGTTATTGGTAGTGGTCTTACCATTTGTCCCGCACACGATCAAGATTTCTTTTTTAACCTTGGAAGAAAGCTCGGATAAAATATCCGGGTAAATCTTTAAAGCAATATCTCCGGGGGCTGAAGAACCTTTTTTACCTAAAATCTTGCTTATTATTATGGTTGCTTTTGCAATCCAGATAGCCAATAATCTTCGTATATAATTCATCTTATCACCTTATTTATATTATTGGTTTAAACCTAATATTTACATCAGACATTTTTTCCATGTTGAAAATTTTTTATAGCCCATACTTTTTTTAAGTTTTTTTAAGAAAGATGTATATTTTAAAAAAAGATGGACATCATTACTAGTGACCTCACAAAATACATTGAGACCCCCTTTACTTACTGGCGGCAAAATATTGCCGCCTTTTTTTTTAATATTATAACTTCATTGAAACGCATTAGCATAACAAAATTTTCTGAAAACGAAAACAATTTTTGTTGCGCCGGAGAAATCAATACATTTTATTGCATAATGTACAAGCAAACGGGGAATAATTACTAATGACCTCACAAAATACATTGAGACCCCCTTTACTTACTTGGCGGCAAAATATTGCCGCTCTTTTTTCTTTTTATTCTACATTACTTATGACCTTTTCTGCAATCTTTTTGTACATTGTAATGTGGTATTAGCATATACTGAAAGAAGCACAACCTAAACGTAATGAATTTTATGCCGCTCTGCATATTTGGGGGTAATAATAATGGGCAAGATTAAAAAGATGTTTGCATTGGATGAGATTAAGTCAGGGCTTAATGAAGTTGAACAGTATTTAAATATTACGGCTGAGAATATAAATATTTCTTTGAATGAAATAAAACAAAGGAAGCCTAAAAAAAAGCGCAAGGTTAGAGTTGATACCGGTTGGAGACTGAAAACCGCCTCACGGGAAATAAAGTTTAAAATGAGAAAACTTTTTAAGCACATGTAATGTAAAATGTAATAAAAATGTTTAAATTTTGTAATAAGAGGTATATATAATTAGAAATTTAATTAGAATTAAATAACAGGGGAAAGGATGATAAACAGATGAAAAAATTATGGAGATGTTCGGTTTGTGGATATGTACATGAAGGGGAAGAAGCACCGGATGTTTGTCCAAAATGCGGTGCGGGGAAAGAAAAATTTGTTGAACTAACCGAGGAAGAAGCAAATAAAATTTATGCTTCCGACAGGACAAATGACATACATATGGAACTCGTCTGCCTTGCCGACAGGATTGTACAGCTTTGCGAAGAAGGTATAAAGATTAATTTGGATCCGCCGTGCGTCAGTGCCTTTACAAAAGCCAAGAATGAAGCATGGGTAATTAAACAAAGAAGTAAAGCGGAAATGGAAGGGCATATGAAAAAAGGCAAATGGTAATAAGATTAACAGCGACATATGCAGAATGCATATGCCGCTGTAATTTTTTTATAATGCATTATTGTTAAGCTTCATTTTCCCTTCCAAATGGTCAATAAATTGTTTTGCAGTTCGAGGAGTCCTGCCATTATGTTGCATTTCCCATTGTAAGGCCATGCTTCTCAAGGTGGTGGTATCAATATTGAGATTGCGCTGCCTTGCCAGTTCTTCTACAATGTGAAGATATTTTTCCTGGTCAGGAGCAAGAAAAGTAACGGTTATTCCAAATCTGTCGGATAAAGAAAGCTTTTCCTGCAATGTATCCTGGCTTCCTATTTCATCATCGGAAGACCGCTCGCTAAAATACTCTTTTATAAGGTGACGCCGGTTTGAGGTGGCATATATGAGTACATTGCCGGGCCTTGCTTCTATACTGCCTTCCAGGATTGATTTCAGTTCCCGGTATTGCGTTTCATCGCCGTCAAAGGATAGATCATCCACAAAAATAATAAATTTTAACCCGCGGTTCCTGATAAGATTCAGTATAGCCGGCAGGTCGCTTAAATGATCCTTAGATACTTCAATTAGCCGCAGTCCACGGGATTTGTATTCATTTAGCAGCGCCTTTACAGTGGAGGACTTACCTGTTCCCCGGTCGCCGTACAAGAGTACATTATTTGCCGGGTACCCATGGATGAATTGGAGTGTATTTTGTACTATATCTTTGCGCTCCCGTTCATATCCTATTAAGTTATGCAGCCGTATAGGGTCAGGATTGCTTATACCGCTTAAGAAACCCGAGTCTCCCTTTTTAATCCATCTGAAAGCCTTGAATTTGCTAAATATTCCACAACCGTTTTGGGCATAATAGGCGGCAATTATACCTGCTGTTCTATACCAGTCGTTACACTGAAATAATTCGTCTTTTAAAGGCTTTGTATTATTTGTTGAAGGATGTAATTTTAGGCAAGGGCTAAAAGGTAATGTGGTAGTATCTTTTAAAACATTATGTAAAAATACATATCCATTATTCATAATCGTATACAGGGAGCAAAGGTCATGGGCAACGGCTTCAATAATTGGGAATGGGATGCTTGAAAATTTTCCCTTTTCACATGCTAAGCTAAATAGGTTTTCATCCGTAACGATAAGATTTAACAGGTGGTGTTCCCATAAATCCCCACATGCATTGCTGTCTAAACCATAATGGTCATATAAAGAAGAAACAAAATTATAATATATTTCGAGCAATTTGCTATGAATTGGTTCATCCTTGCAAAGCTCATCCACAAGCAGGAAATAATTGCGCACAATTTCATCCTTTAAAAGGTTTCGATAAATGACCATGTTAGAGGGTATGTTACGAATTTTGTTTAATTGTTCAATATATGCTTTTTCCATATAAATGCTCCTTAAATAATATTATTTTTTATAGCATAATAGCATATTGACTTATGATGTGCAACAAAGTTAAGATAAGTGACAGGATTATTATTAAGCAGTGCAATTAATTAAGCACGGCTGGGAATAATAGATGTGGCAAGAGGTGGATGAAGTTAGGTGATAAAGTGGGGAGAATAGAAAAATCTTATGGCAATTTGGTTAGATTTACATTGCTGATCATTAACTTTTTTAAAAAAAAATTGATACGTACCCAGTGTAAGGTACATATATTCATTAATATGCAGGCATTGTCAATCTTGAAGAACGATGGGTATGAAGATGCACACTCTTTTTTTGATGATTATTCTACCCATCTGAATGATGGAGTTGTTTGGGCCGATCAGGATTTAAAGAGCATCGGGCATTTTTATAGTCCGTTAAAAGGAAGGGGATTGTACGGCCAGTATAATGCTTTGTTTCTTGCCGAAAAGTATTATAAAAAGGCGATAAGTTTTTGGCATAAAGGTTTCGTGGAAGATGCGATATTTTATGTCGGGGCTGCAGCACACCTGATTCAGGATATGACCATACCTCAACATGCAAATCTGAGGCTTTTAAATGACCATCATCAATATGAAAAATTTGTACAAAAAACCTATGAAGATATGAAGCAGTACAAGGTAAGCAAAGGAGGCATATACTTATGCAGTGTGGATGAATTCATAAAGTATAATGCCAAGATTGCTATAAAAGTATACAAAAAATTTCATTGTGTACCTGAAGATGAAGAGAGGTTTTTTCGTATTACTAAGCATATATTGCCCCTGGCAGAAAAAACTACTGCAGGGTGCCTGCTTATGTTTTACCGGGATATAGGGAAACGAGGGTTATAAAAGGATGTGGTGATTTTGAATATTAACAGGGTAATACTGATTGTTTTGGACAGTGTGGGCATTGGAGAACTGCCCGATGCTGCCCGGTATGGTGATGAGGGAAGCAATACGGTAGGCAATATTGTAAAACAGCTGGGCGGCATTAATATCCCGAACCTTTGCTCATTGGGCATGGGTAAAATAGAAGGAGTGGATTATTTACCGGTACCCCCGGTTATTGATGGCTGCTATGGAAGGATGGCTGAGCTTTCCAAAGGTAAGGATACCACAACCGGGCACTGGGAAATTGCCGGGGTTCAGCTGATGCAGCAGTTTCCTACTTACCCGCAGGGTTTCCCTCCTGACGTTATAGATGCTTTCAGGCAGAAAATAGGAACGGATATTCTGGGCAATTATCCTGCTTCAGGAACGGAAATTATAAAAGAGTTGGGCGCAAAACATATGGAAACCGGGTATCCTATTGTATATACCTCGGCGGACAGCGTATTTCAAATTGCAGCCCATGAGCAAATCATCCCTGTGGACAGGCTTTACGAGATGTGTAAAATTGCAAGGGAGATTTTACAAGGACCTCATGGAGTAGGAAGGGTGATAGCCCGGCCTTTTGTTGGGGAGCCGGGAAATTTTGTTCGTACAAAAAACAGGAGGGATTTTTCCCTGGAACCTACCGGTGTAACCGTTTTAGATATGTTAAAAGATGCGGGTTACGATGTGATTGCCGTTGGAAAGATAGAAGATATTTTTGCCGGAAGGGGAATTACATACTCGGTACATACTTCAAATAATATGGAGGGAATGGATGAAACAATAAGGTTGATAAAAGAAGAAAACCGGGGATTGATTTTTACAAACCTGGTGGATTTTGATATGATATACGGACACAGAAACGATGTAAAAGGATATAAAGAAGCCCTGGAACAGGTGGATGGGCGGATTGGGGAAGCAATGGCAGCAATGAAGGAAGATGATTTATTGATAATCACCGCCGACCATGGATGTGATCCTACTACCAAAAGCACTGATCATTCCCGCGAATATGTACCTGTATTGCTTTACGGGCAAAGAATAAAAAAAGATGTAAATATCGGAACACGTGCCACTTTTTCTGATATTGCAGCCACCATATCGGAAATTTTTAACATCGGACACAGCTTCAATGCGCAAAGCTTTATGAATCAAATCCTTATGGATGGCAATCTGCAGGTGGAGTTATGAAAATAAAAGAGACTATAATTGTGGAAGGGACTTATGACAAGATAAAGCTGGGGCAGATAGTGGATGCCCCTATTATTACAACCGGTGGTTTTAGCATCTTCAAAGATAAAGCAAAAATGCAATTGATACGGAATATTGCATTAAAAACGGGAATTGTGGTACTGACCGATTCGGACAGGGCAGGATTTATGATAAGAAATTATATAAAGCAGTGCGTACCGGCAGAATATGTAAAACATGCTTATATTCCGGAAATAAAGGGAGTGGAAAAAAGGAAAAGGTTGCCGGGAAAAGAAGGATTACTGGGGGTTGAAGGTATCAGCGATGCCCTTATTCGCGAGTCGTTAATTAATGCGGGATGCAGAATTGAAGATCAGGTCCCAAAGGAACAAAAGGGGAGAAAAATTACTAAGATGGACCTTTTTGAAGATGGACTGCTTGGTAAAAAAAACAGCAGTACCTTAAGAAAAAAATTAACCGATAAGCTGGGCCTTCCTTCAAGGCTTTCCAGCAACTCCCTTCTGGAAGTGTTAAACATTTTATATACCTATGAACAGTACAAAGAAGTAATAAAAGGGTTAAAATAATATTATTAGGGACGGACCCGGTGCCCGCCCCTATGTTAATATGTTATGCATAAAACACATGATTGCCTATTTTAGTCACGTATTTTTTGTTTTTCACAATCCATGTACCTTTTGATTTAGCCGGGTTGAAAAAGTAGGTTGAATTACCTACCGGTTTCTCACCGTTGTAAGCAGCTTTGGCCGCTTCAATGCTTGCAGCACTTGGAGTATTGTAGATAGTACCGTCCTGTACGGGGGAGAAGGCCGGTATCCCTTTATAAGAATCGAATATTACCCCTTTAATCGTATTTGGGAAAAGGGATGATTTAAGCCTGTTCATAACAACATTACCTACCGCTACTTTCCCGGCATACGGTTCTCCTCCTGCTTCTGCTTCGATAATACGTGCAAGCCAGTAGATGTCGTCGGATACTGATGAGCTGTAAGATTGAGCGGATTGATTGTTAAGGGCGGTCCAGGTTTGGTTTCCTACAATACCGTCTACCAATAATCCGTTATCCCTTTGGAAGGCCAATACGGCATCGCGGGTGACAGGACCAAAGTATCCTGTAACCTCATGGTTAAAGTATCCCTTTGTTTTAAGAGACTGCTGAAGATTGCTTACTTCAGGACCACGGCTGCCTAGTTTTAGTAAAGACGAACTATTTGCATATAATTTACCGGCAGTCTGTGGACCTACAATACCGTCAGCAACAAGCCCATTTGCCTGTTGAAATCTTATTACGGCGTCCTTAGTAATTGAGCCATAATAGCCTGTAACAGAATGGGAAAAATAACCTTTATCTTTAAGCGTTTGCTGTAATTTTGATACCTCGTGTCCCCTTGCTTCTACTTTTAAAAGAGTAGCAGCATAAGAAGTCATAGAAAACAATGTAATTCCGGCAGCTACTGCCAAAGTGCATACCGATAACTTTATTGACATTTTCATGGCAACACACTCCTTCCTATATTTTTGTTTTTAAACTGTTCCGGTTACCTATTCCTGGACTGTTAGTAAGGCTTCTGCTACAGAAGATGCATACCGTGTGTTGGACTTGTTTTATGTAAATTATAATAAATGTCCATACTTGCGTCAAAAGTCCAGAGAAAGCGATAACAGGGGTAAGGGGGGATAGGACTGTTATAGGTTTAATATGGGCAAGATATTACGAAATTATTACGAAATGATACAAGACTCCAATATATTCCGTAATAAATAATTAATAAATTTGTAATAATTATTGAAAATCAACTCTGTAATGTTTTCAATATAATAATAATTGTAAAATAAACAAAAAATATAATGAAGGATATAGTGAAGCACGTTATAGAATAATAGCAGTCAAAATATTATAAAACATTATAAAATTCCTTGATGTTTTATAAGCCTTGGCTTATAATAATGTCAAGGGGTGAGATGATGAAATATTATTCAATAGGTGAATTTGCAAAACTGATAGGGAAGACTGAGCAAACCTTAAGGAACTGGGATAAGAAAGGGATATTAAAACCGCATCATGTTACTTCCAGTGGTTATAGATATTATTCGCAGGAACAGCTTAATCACTTTCTTGGCCTGAAAAATATAAAACCACAAAGGAAAATAGTAGGCTACTGCCGAGTATCAAGCAATAAACAAAAAGGAGATTTGGAACTGCAGGTTCAATATGTAAAAGAATACATGATAGCTAAAGGGTACCAATTTGAAATTATAACTGATATAGGCAGCGGGATTGATTATAATAAAAATGGTTTAAATAAACTCATTGATATGGTAATAAATGGAGAAGTAGAAAAAATAGTAGTATTATATAAAGATAGACTTGTTAGAGTTGGTTATGAGCTTATAGAGAATATTTGCAATAAATATGGAACTGTTATTGAAATAATAGATAATACTGAAAAAACAGAAGAACAAGAGCTTTTAGAAGATTTGGTTAAAATAATAACAGAATTAAGCTGTAAATTTCAAGGTAAAAGAGTGAATAAAGCTAGGAAAATGGTTAAGGCACTGGTGGAAGATGATAAAGATTAATAAATTAATAAAATGAAAAATTAAAATGGAAGGAGGTGAATACCGTTACAGAAAAACCATAAATAAATACGAGCAGACATATACAAAGGGGTATAATATTTTTTTATATTTTCTGTAACGGTACCATGGATAAAAAGATAAAAAAGATAGGAATTTTAACAGGCGGGGGAGATTGCCCCGGTTTAAATGCTGTTATAAGGGCAGTTACCAGGACAGCCATTTTAAAGTATAATCTGGAAGTGGTAGGCTTCAAGAACGGATACAGAGGTTTGTATCTTGGACAAACTGTCAGGTTGGATTTGGATGCAATATCAGGGATATTGCCAAGGGGAGGTACCATCTTACATACTTCAAACAAGGACAACCTTTTCAGGTATCCCTTTATTGAAGATGGCAAAATTGTATATAGGGATGTATCGGATGTAGGGATACAAAATATACGGGATGCAGGTATTGATGCCATGATCATTATCGGGGGGGACGGGACGCTGACAAGTGCAAGGGATTTTGCGCGAAAGGGAGTAAATGTGGTAGGCGTACCCAAGACTATTGATAATGACCTGGCATTAACCGATGTTACTTTTGGATTTGATACCGCCGTGGCCGTGGCAACGGAAGCATTGGACCGTTTGCATTCCACAGCCGAATCCCATCACCGAATAATGTGCCTGGAGGTTATGGGGCGTTATGCCGGATGGATTGCCCTTGAAGCAGGTATTGCCGGTGGCGCGGATGCTATTCTGATTCCCGAAATTCCCTATGATATTCAAAAGGTTGCTGAAAAAATTATTAAGAGGCGCCATGATGGGAAAGATTTTAGTGTTGTTGTAGTGGCAGAAGGTGCAAGACCGATTAGTGGAGAGTTGACTATAAGCCAGGTTGTGGAGGATAGCCCTGATCCCATAAGGTTGGGAGGAATTGGAATACAAGTTGCAAAGCAATTGGAGGAACTTGTAGGCCTTGAGGCGAGGGCTACCATTCTCGGGCATCTTCAGAGAGGTGGAACACCTACCGCTTATGACAGAATACTGTCCACCCGTTATGGAGCAGCAGCGGTTGAGTTGGTGATGGAACAAAAATTTGGTAATATGGTTACATTAAAGGGTAATGACATGTCCTATGATTCCCTTGAAAATGTCATAGGTAAACTGAAAAATGTGGATCCGGAAGGAGAATTGGTGAAAACGGCAAAGGGAATAGGTATTTGTTTTGGAGACTAAGTTGGCTTTAAAGAGGGACTTATATGTTTGATTCAGAAAAGAAGCGATATAATGTGTATTCCAAATATCTTAAAAAGAAATATGGTGAAAAGGTATACAAACTCCCTGTCAACATACCTGTAACATGCCCTAACAGGGACGGTACTATTGGATATGGCGGATGTATTTTTTGCGGCGAAGAAGGAGCCGGTTTTGAAATACTGTCCAATGCCTTATCAGTATCAGACCAGCTAAAAACCAATATGGAATACATACGTAAAAAATACAATACGCATAAATTTATTGCGTACTTTCAAAATTTCTCCAATACCTATTTATCCCTTGATAAATTTAAAAGTTATATACGGGAAGCATGTGTGGATAATGTGGTTGAGATAAGCATATCCACTCGACCGGACTGCGTTAGTGAAGAATACCTCCTTTTTCTTGATGAGATCAGGAGGGAGAAAAATGTGGAAATCAGCCTGGAACTCGGACTTCAGACGGTAAATTATCATTCTTTGATTAAAATAAATAGGGGACATACGTTGGCCGAGTTTATAGATGCAGTGCTTAGAATACGTAAGTATAATTTTGTCTCATGTGCTCATGTTATTCTTAATTTGCCATGGGACCTGACGGAAGATGTTATTGAAACTGCCAAAATTATTTCGGCCCTTGAAGTAAACCAGGTAAAGCTTCATTCTTTGTACATTGTCAAAGGCACAGCAATGGAAAAAATGTACTTACAGGGAGACTTTAAAATTATTTCCGTTGAAGAATACATAGACAGGGTGATTTTATTTCTTGAATACCTTAACCCCCAAATTACCGTCCAGCGCCTCATTGGAAGGGCACCCGAGGAAAATACCCTTTTTGTAAACTGGGGAATCAGCTGGTGGAAAATTCGCGATAAGATTGAAGAAGAAATGGAAAAGAGAAATACTTACCAGGGAAAACATTTTGATTACTTAAACGGGAAGGCATTACAAAAGTGGGCTATAGAAAGGTAAGGGTAAAAACCCCTGCTTTATCTATAGCCCTATGATTTTATATTAAAATTCTAACTTATCAGTTAAGTATTGTTCCAGGTCTTCTATTTTAATCCTTATTTGTTCCATGGTATCCCTGTCTCTTACGGTGACACTGTTGTCTTCAAGAGAATCAAAATCAAAAGTAACGCAAAAGGGAGTACCAATTTCATCTTGTCTTCTGTACCTTTTTCCAATGCTTCCGGTTTCATCGTATTCGCACATGAATTTCTTGGACAATTTTTCATAGATTTCATAGGCCTTAGGACCGAGTTTTTTGGAAAGAGGAAGTATGGCGACCTTGATTGGAGCTAAAACGGGATGCAGATGCAGTACCACGCGGCTGTCTCCTCCGTCCAACTGTTCCTCATCATAGGCATCCACCAAGAATGCAAGGGCAACACGGTCTACCCCAAGGGAAGGTTCAATGCAGTAAGGTATATAGCGTTCATTGGTTATTGGATCAAGGTAGTCCAATGTTTCCCCGGAATGCAGGCTGTGCTGCTTTAAGTCAAAGTCCGTACGATCGGCAATGCCCCATAGCTCTCCCCATCCGAAGGGGAAAAGAAACTCTATGTCAGTGGTTGCATTGCTGTAGTGGGAAAGCTCTTCCGGGCTATGGTCGCGCAAACGTATATTTTCTTCTTTTATACCCAAACTAAGCAGCCAGTTCTTACAAAAGTCTTTCCAGTAATAGAACCATTGCATGTCCTCACCGGGTCTGCAGAAAAATTCCAGTTCCATTTGTTCAAACTCGCGGGTACGGAATGTAAAATTACCCGGCGTAATTTCATTTCTAAAGGATTTACCAATCTGGGCAACACCAAAGGGTATTTTTTTACGGGAAGTTCTTTGAACATTTTTAAAGTTTACAAAAATACCCTGGGCTGTCTCAGGACGCAAATAGATTTCTGATTTTGAATCCTCGGTAACACCCTGGAAAGTTTTAAACATCAGATTAAACTTGCGAATATCGGTGAAATTTTTAGCGCCGCATTTTGGACATACTATATTATTTTGCCGAATGTACTCCAGCATTTTTTCGTTGCTCCATCCGTCCACCGTCAGAGTTATTCCTTGTTCTTTTGCTGCATCTTCAATAAGCTTATCGGCTCTGTAACGTGCTTTACATTCCTTACAGTCCATCAGCGGGTCGCTGAAGCTGCTCACATGTCCTGAAGCCACCCATGTTTGAGGATTCATGAGTATAGCGGAGTCAAGACCTACATTATACGGTGATTCCTGTACGAATTTTTTCCACCATGCCCTTTTTATATTATTCTTAAATTCCACACCTAAGGGACCATAATCCCATGTATTTGCCAGCCCTCCATATATTTCCGAGCCGGAATACACGAACCCCCTTCCCTTACAAAGTGCGACAATTTTATCCATGCTTTTTTGAGTATTTTCCAAAAAAACACACCTCCTGTATAATAATGAAAAACCTTTCGTCCCTATAAATAAGCAGGGACGAAAGGTTGACTTCCGCGGTTCCACCCTTATTGACATGGGTACAAATACCCAGTCCTCTTTTATAAAAATTACTCATGGGCTCCTTTCACACAAATATGATTCCGGGCTCCCACCATCCCCGGATCGCTTTTTAAACGCAGACGGCGTTGTATCAGGGATTTGTGCTACTTTTCCCAATCATCGTAATCAATATTATATTGTTATTTAATATAATAACAAACCAAAAAGTTTTGTCAAGGAAAAGTTAAAAAGATAATAGGACAATCCTGTAGATTAATATGATATATTGCAACTGTTTTTGTACTGTGCCAAGTACATAGGAGGGTAGGATATGAACAGCGATATAAGGAACATTATAAAGGTTGCCAGCGTCTATACGGGGACGATTTTAGGTGCAGGATTTGCTTCAGGCCAGGAAATAAAACAATTTTTTGTGGTATATGGTTATAAAAGCATTTACGGTATATTACTGTCAGGTGCATTATTTTCTTTGTTCGGAATGGTTGTGCTAAACAAAATATATTCTAAAAAAATAAAAAGTTACGAGCAGTATGTTGTGCCTCTGACCGGCAAGTTCCTGGAAAGAGTGCTGGAAATGATAATATGCCTTTTTATGCTTTCAAGCTTTTGTGTAATGGTAGCAGGCAATGGGGCAATGTTTCGGGAAGAATTTGGAATGGCGGAAGGTATAGGAATTTTCCTTATGGCGGGGTTATGTCTTCTGATATTCTTATATGATATTAAAGGTGTGATTGCAGTAAATGAGGTATTAACACCTGTTATGTTGATAGGCATTACCTTGTTAGGCAGCTATATTATTATATTTAGGGATCATAGTGTTGTTAATATTACTCCGTTTGTGTACAATATTATGAATAATTGGATTTCATCTTCGCTGATATATGTGAGTTATAACACCCTTACCCTTATTGTTATTCTCACTGCTTTGGAACCCCTATTGACAAAACGAAGAATTGCATTATTAGGAGGACTGCTGGGAGGGTGCGTTCTGGGAGTAATTGCTTTCATTCTTTGGGCTGTTCTAATGATTTTTTACTCAGATATTATTCTTTATGAGATACCCTTTTTGCAAATAGTAATGAAGAAGGGCAGGGTTATGGAAATCGCATATGTATTCATATTGTTTTGTGCGATGTTTACTACGGCTGTTTCCAACGGGTATGGATTCTTAAACAGGATGGTACGATGGACAGGAATAAATAAAAAAGTATGTGCGGTAATGTTTTGTTTGTCTTCTATTCCCCTTGCTTATTTAGGATTTTCAAACCTGGTTAGAGGGTTGTACTCCTTCTTTGGCTATCTTGGCATATTTATGGTCGTTATAACCCTGCTAGATGGAATGAAAGAATTTTTTGTTTAATTATTGCAGTATTAATGAAAACGTAAGATACTGTGAGCAATGTACCAATTTCGAAAGATACACAAAAACAAATTAAGATAACTCGGTTAATTTAGCTTTGAATAAAAAAGCAGAATATATTAATATATACAAGTGTCGCATTGAGCGGTACTAATTAACGGGGTTTAGCGCAGTTTGGTAGCGCACATGGTTTGGGACCATGGGGCCGGGGGTTCAAGTCCCTCAACCCCGACCATTTAGTTGGTGGACAAAAAACTTGACAATAATTAATATGTATGTTACTATAAAATTCGATATTTGATTGTATGGGCGCATAGCTCAGCTGGGAGAGCACCTGCCTTACAAGCAGGGGGTCATAGGTTCGAGCCCTATTGTGCCCACCATAAAAGTAAGTTAATAACATGCTGGTGTAGCTCAATTGGCAGAGCAGCTGATTTGTAATCAGCAGGTTGCGGGTTCAAGTCCCATCACCAGCTCCATGATCTGGAGGGATTCCCGAGTGGCCAAAGGGGGCAGACTGTAAATCTGTTGTCGCTGACTTCGATGGTTCGAATCCATCTCCCTCCACCATAAGAGGCTGAAGCAAGAATCTTCAGTCTCTTTTTACATGTATGGAACTATTCTTTTGTAATATAAATTTCATTGTACTGCAAGATATGTGTGCTATAATAAGAACTGAAAGTAAAGGGTTTTTTTCATGAGGGGATGGGAGAATAATGAACTTTAGAAAATATTTTATGCTTGTAATTAGTATTTTAAGCGTTTATCTGGCTATAGTAGGGGGCGTTGTGGCGGCAAACCGTGTTTTTCAACCTAAGGAAAAAGAAGATGATGAGGAGCAGTTGTCGGTATTGGATAAAATGCAGTTGTTTAATACAAAAGAAAAAATGAATGTCTTAATCTTAGGAACTGACGGAAGCAAAGTGCGTTCTGATACCATTATTTTAGCGAGCCTTGATCCTAAAAACAAACAGTTGAATATGCTTTCCATCCCAAGAGATACAAAGGTAAATATAAATGGTGCCGATCATAAGATTAATGCGGCACTGGCTTTGGGTAAGGAAGAACTGGCTATCAGGAAAGTAAAAGAGTTAACGGGTATGCCAATACATTATTATGTGGTGGTTGACTTTGAGGGATTTAGAAATATTATAGATATATTGGGTGGAGTCGATCTGGATGTACCTGTAAATATGGATTATGATGATCCGGTACAAAATCTGCATATTCATTTAAAAAAGGGAATGCAGCATTTAGATGGAGATAAAGCAGAGCAGTTTGTGCGCTATAGGCAGTATCCTGAAGGAGACCTTGGAAGAATAAAGGCGCAGCAGCAATTTATTAAAGCATTGCTTGAACAAAAGTTAAAAGTAGAGTATCTATCAAAGGCAGATGATATATTTAAGGAAGTACAAAAGAATGTAAGAACAAATATTTCCATTAAAGATATGACTAAAGGTCTGGCAGCAATAAAAGCATTGCAAAGCGGGAATATAAACATGTATCAGCTTCCCGGAGAGCCTAAGATGATAAGAGGTATATCTTATTTTATTGCTGATGATGAGAAAATAACCGAATTGGTTGAAGAGGGTTTTGGATATTCCATTAGCCGGGAATGATAAGTACTCATATTTTTTAAAAAAGAATGTTGACAAAAGCGAGCTGTTGTGTTAATATACTAAATGTCGCCCATCGGAGGCGAATGTAAATCATGCCAGCAATGGCAAGCAGAAAATGCCAATAAAAAATGTGTTGACAAAAGCATTTGGATTTGGTAGAATAACTTTCGCTGC
>JAAYHJ010000015.1 GCA_012735465.1 Clostridiaceae bacterium | reverse complement strand
AATGCTTTTTATTTCTATGGTTTTAGTAATAATGTAATAATTTTTTTCTGTAAGCGAAAAAGATTCTGCTGTTGTATGGTATAATTAATAAAAAAGCTATTAGATAACATACTTTATATAAGGCACCCCTTTGCGCATCCTGATGAGTATGAGGTGAAAAATGGTTATATTAGGAATTGATCCGGGTATTGCCATTGTGGGATATGGCATAATAAGATACCGGGGAAATAGATTTACAGTAATAGATTATGGGGCGGTGACAACGCCTTCTGCCTTGTCGCTGCCTGTCAGGTTAAATATAATATATGACAGTATAGAAAAACTTATTGATCAATATCGCCCTGATGCCGTTACGGTGGAAGAATTGTTTTTTAATAAAAATGCAAAGACGGCGCTTGCAGTTGGGCAGGGGAGGGGTGTGGCCATTTTAGCTGCAGCCAGAAAAGGGTTAAATATTTATGAGTATACCCCCCTGCAGGTAAAACAGTCGGTGGCAGGTTATGGAAGGGCGGAAAAAATACAGGTGCAGCAAATGGTCAAAGTGATTCTTGGCCTTAATGCCATTCCTAAGCCTGATGATGTAGCTGATGCCCTTGCTGTAGCCATTTGTCATGCCCATTCTGTAAACATGAATGAAAGGTTAAGATATTTATGAAATAAGGGAAGGTGTGAATTCTATTGTATGCATACGTCAAAGGAACTATTGAAAATATAAAGGACAGTTATGTGGTTGTAGATGTAAGCGGGATAGGATATAAGGTACATGTCCCGGTTTCAACCATTGAAAAGCTGCCTCAAAGAGAGCAGTTTGTAAAGCTGTATACCTATTTGCATGTCAGAGAAGATGCAATGGATTTATATGGTTTCCTGGATGAAGAAGAGCTGTATATGTTTGAGTTATTGATTTCCGTTTCAGGGGTAGGCCCGAAGGCAGCCCTTGCACTCCTTTCCACCTTAGCCCCGTCAAAATTTGCCCTTGCAGTGGCCGCTTCAGATATAAAAACCATTACAAAAGCTCCCGGGGTAGGGAATAAGCTTGCTCAACGTATTATTTTAGAATTAAAGGATAAGATTAAAACAGAGGATCTGGCAGGGATTAGAGAAATGAAAAATATGCCTTTGGAGCGGCTGGACCATCAATCGGAAGCAGTCAGTGCATTGGTGGTACTGGGCTATTCTTTTGCAGAAGCTTCTGCGGCAGTAAAGGCGGTGCATCGGGAAGGTATGGAAGTTGAAGAAATAATCCGTAAAGCATTGAAACAATTATTGAGATAGTGGTGGGGGTGATGCCTTGTGATGGATATTGATAATCGGATTATTACAACCGAATTTGTACAGGAAGACATGGACATAGAAACCGGTTTAAGGCCTAAAAGGCTGGATGAGTACATAGGACAGGATAAGGTGAAGGAAAACCTATCAATTTTCATAGAGGCTGCAAAAAGAAGAAAAGAGGCATTGGACCATGTGCTATTATATGGCCCTCCGGGACTGGGTAAGACAACCCTGGCAAATATAATAGCAAATGAAATGGGGGTCAGCATAAGGATTACTTCCGGTCCTGCCATAGAAAAAGCAGGGGATCTGGCTGCTATACTTACCAATCTTGGGCAGCATGATATTTTATTTATTGATGAAATTCATCGTTTAAACAGGAGCGTGGAGGAAATATTATACCCTGCAATGGAAGACTATGCCCTGGACATTATTATAGGGAAAGGGCCCAGCGCGCGGTCCATACGATTGGACCTTCCAAAGTTCACATTGATTGGTGCGACCACAAGGGCGGGATTGCTTACCTCACCTTTAAGGGACAGATTTGGTGTTATCAGCAGGCTTGAAATGTATACCCATAAGGAATTAAAAGATATTGTAATGCGCTCGGCTTCCCTTTTGAACATTGCAATTGATTTGGAAGGGGCGGAAGAAATTGCAAAACGCTCCCGTGGCACCCCAAGAATTGCAAACAGGTTGTTAAAGAGGGTGCGGGATTTTGCACAAGTCAAAGCTGATGGAATTATTACTAGAGAGGTGGCGGATTATGCGTTAAATGCCCTGGAAATTGACCACATCGGCCTTGACAGGATAGACAGACGCATGATCATGACCATTATAGAAAAGTTTGGAGGCGGACCGGTGGGCCTGGATACCCTTGCAGCATCAATTGGGGAAGAAAGCGACACAATAGAAGATGTATACGAACCCTATTTGCTGCAGCTGGGGTTCATTAACAGGACTCCGCGGGGACGCGTGATTACAAAGGCGGCATATGAGCATTTTGGTATAAAATATCAGGAAGGATAATGTTCTGTCATTTGCTGGGAGGTATAATTATGTTTGATTTTTCTTCATCAATGGGTAAAATGCTTATTATGTTTGGTGTGATTCTAATAATTGTAGGTGTGCTTTTTTTATTAGGAGGCAAAATAGGTATTGGAAGGCTGCCGGGGGATATTGCCATTAAGAAAGGGAATTTTTCCTTTTATTTTCCTATTGTAACATGCATTATTATAAGTATTATTATGACTGTGATTCTAAATATAATCCGAAAAATTTTCTAGTATTGAAAATAATTTCACTCCTTTTTTCACAAAATATTATAAATAAAATATAAGAGGAGTGGTGTTTTTTGTTAAACAGTGTTGTGGAAACAAGAAGTATGGATAATGGGTTTTATCGTATCATGTTGGAAATCCCGGAAAAAGAATATGAAATCGTCTATGATCAGTACACACCTGAAATTGCATCGGAATTTTTGACCTATTATCTTGAAAACAGGAATGATGATGGCAAGCCGTCCAATGTTCAAATACAGCACGATAAAAATGCACATATCGTAAGAATTTTTGCCAATATACATTATGATGAAAATGAACACACATCCTATAACCGATATTATGGTAGTTATTTTAACGATATTAAAAACAAGAAAAATTCCGGCTATCACTGAGAATTATTATGTTATAAACAGTTCTTCACGCCTTTTTGTTGAAGAACTGTTTTTTTATTTTTACTATCTTAAAAAGGATAATTGTGATAAAATATCTATGATATGTTAATATATACAAAGTTTACTCTTAATAAAGTAATAAAGGAGGAATAAGGTTGAGCATTACAAGTAAGCTTTTCGGAACAACGAACGATGGAAAAGAAGTGCATATATTCACACTAAAAAATTCTAATGGCATGATTGTAGAAATCATTAATTATGGAGCAACCGTATTATCAATTTTTGTACCGGATAGAAATGGAAAACTTGATGATGTTGCACTAGGATATGATAGACTTGAAGATTATTATATAAATGCTCCATTTTTCGGTTCCATATTAGGACGGCATGCAAATAGAATTGCAAATGCAAAATTTGAGCTTAATGGTACGGTGTATCATTTAAACAAAAATGAGGGTGAAAACCATCTTCATGGAGGAATAAAAGGTTTTCATAAGGTGGTGTGGGATGCAGAAATAGTCCAGGACGATTCGGGAGAACATTTGAAGCTGAACTATATCAGCAAGGATGGGGAAGAAGGCTATCCCGGAAATCTTGATGTTACGGTAACATATACCCTCACTCAGGATGATGCTCTTAGAATTGATTATTATGCCGTTTCCGATAAAGATACAACGGTAAATCTCACCAATCATACTTATTTTAATCTTGCAGGACATGCTTCGGGCAGCATACTTAAGCATCAGCTTATGATTAATGCAGACAAGTTTACGCCAACCGATGACAAGAGCATACCTACAGGGGAAATTGTACCTGTGAAAGGTACACCAATGGATTTTACCGCCCTTACCCCTATAGGTGCCAGGATCGACAGCAAATATGAACAATTAGTTTTCGGAAGTGGCTATGACCATAACTGGTGTTTAAACGTCAGTGGCAAAGAACCTGAAAAGGCTGCCGAATTATATGAACCCAGTACCGGAAGGGTTATGGAGGTTTATACAACAAAACCCGGTATCCAGTTTTATAGTGGTAATCATCTGGATACCGCCGGTGTCGGTAAAGGTGGTACGGTCTATCAAAAAAGGGACGGTTTATGCCTGGAAACCCAGTATTATCCAGATTGCTTAAATCATAAGAATTTTCCTTCTTCGATATTAAGGGCGGGAGAGGAATATAAGCATACCACTATTTATAAATTTTACATACGATAAAATACAAACACAGGCGAATTAGAGTTTGAAAAAAGCTGAGAAAGTAGATTTTTCTCAGCTTTAATTTCTTGTTTTAACAAATATGAATATTTTGAACTGAAAAAATACATGGACTTTTTTGCATATCAATAATATACAAAAATGCTTCGATATATATATGTATTTGTCAGTTATTGTTAAACATGTACAAACTATTGCAATTTATACTAATGATAATAGGTGCTTATTGATGGTAAAATATTAGCGTCATTCGTTAAAAAAATAAACCATTGGATTTTGTTTAGGTAAAGAATAAAGCACGAATAAATAGCATTATTACGATAGAAATAGTAAATACAAAATTATACAAAGTTTAGCAAAAAATTAATATAAAGTCGATCTATTTAGTTTAATTATAGCACTGAATGAAAAATTGATAATTCATACAATTTAAGACAAATCATTTATAATTGCCATGAAGTAGCCGTCAATTATCTGTCATAGAATTAATTCAATCTGTATTAATACACTATGTATATGAGAATGTTGAAATATCAATCTTACTGCTGATCCATTTCTGGATGTCAGACATTAGGTTGATGTAGCTTTCTAACTATATTCCTGTTATATTTTCTTGTTATTTTCCCATCCTTTGATGGTGTTGTATATATAGTGTATTATTATGCAATTTTTCCGGTTGTTTATTTGTAGTGTACCACTTATAAACATACTTTCTTTGTTATTTAAAAAAAGTTTGAGGAGGACGCTGGGATGCCTGAACCGTATATAGTAATTCCAATCATCAGATGTAAAAAGCTGCTTGTGTGCTTTTTGTTGATGGTTCTTTTGTTGAGTATGATGACCGGCTGTAATTCGGGTGTATCGGATGTCCAAAGGACTGATGTCTCACAGGAAATTTTGCCATCCGAAAACAATGTGCAAAACGGTACAAAAGGTAAAGGATTGGTGGGAGAGAGCAATTCTGAGCCGAAGGATACGATCGTATCAAAAACAGGCGATACCAGCGTAAAGGTTACTGCAGCTGCTGAGGGCGGGACGAACAATTCCGACTCTAAAGAAGGCAGTACCAATGGTTACAAGGATGTGCACAATCTTGGCAGTATTAATGACTGGCCATATGATAAGGTTTCCGGTAGTGAGGATAGTTTTTATAACCAGTAAGAGGTAGCGGATACATGATGGAGGAATCTTCCGGGTTAGTTATATCCTAATCCGGTTGATGATATCCGTCCGCACAATCATAAGTCAGGGCGGAATTAATGAAAAATATAAAATTCTGAAGGGAGAGGAATTATTCATGAAAAAAAGCAAACGCATTTTGTGCCTGGTACTTGCCATAAGCCTCTGTTTGAGCCTTATTAGTACCATGCCGGTTCTTGCTGTTGAGGAGGACAGCCCTGTATTCCTTATGGCTGAGAACACCGAACCAGAAACTCCAATTTATCTGGATACCTCTTATTCCTTTGCCGAAAGAGCTGCGGACCTCGTTGCTCGTATGACCTTAGCAGAAAAAGCTTCGCAAATGATCAGTAGTAAAGCTCCTGCCATCCCACGTCTTGGTATCGAGTCTTACGGTTGGTGGAACGAGGCTTTACACGGTGTTGCCCGTCTTCAGTATAATTCTTCGGGTAATGCCACGGTTCTTATTAATACCACTTCCTATCCTATTAATATTTCAATGGGTTCAACCTGGGATAGAGAATTGGTTTACCGCAATGCGGTAGCGATTTCCGACGAAGCCCGTGAAGTGGTGCCGGACAATCGTTTATCACTGACTTTCTGGTCACCAACCATAAACCTTGCCCGTGACCCACGCTGGGGCCGTAACGACGAGTCCTACGGAGAAGACGTGTTCCTGACTACCGAAATTGCTTCTCAATTTGTAAACGGTATGGAAGGTAAGGATATGAATGGTAACCTGTTGGATCCCGATGGTTACCTCAAATCGATTACCACTTTAAAGCATTATGCGCTCAACAATAGTGAAGTCAACCGCCGTACCGGTTCTTCCGATACGGATGAACGTTCCATAAGAGAATATTATACTGCAACTTTCAGAAATATTGTAAAGAAGACGGATGTTCGTTCGGTAATGACTTCTTATAACCGTGTAAACGGTGTACCTACATCTGCCAGTGTATATTTGGTAGATAATCTGCTGCGTCAGACATGGGGATTTAGCGGATATGTTACTTCCGACTGTGACTCCATCATGGATATCAGCCAGAGCCACCGTTGGATTCCACCAGGATGGGACCGTCCGGTAGACCAGGTAGAAAGAATGGCTTTTTCACTTTCCGCCGGTGTAGACCTCAACTGTAATGCCGGTTACACCGATGGTTTAGGATATGGAAATACGCTGCCTACTACCGTTGCCCGCAATATTACTACTGAAACCGGTTTGTTCACAGAACATGAGCTGGACGTTTCATTGCAACGCCTGTTTGAGGCCCGTATACAACTGGGTGAATTTGAAGATGATAAGGTAAAATGGGTAAGAGAAGCTCGTGAACGTCTCCCAAGGGGCACATGGGTAAATAGCGATGATAACGGTGCTGTTACCGAAACTCCTGAAAGGTTAGCATTGGCCAGGGAAATTGCTGCAAAAGCATTGGTACTGCTCAAAAACAGTGAGACAACCAAGAAGGACGGAACAAAAGGTAAGCTTCTGCCTCTGCAGATTCCTGAATCCGGTCCGTTTAACGTTGCAGTGGTTGGACATTTTGCAAATCCTCCCAGCATGTATTTTGGCGGTTATTCCAGTAACCAGGGAGCTTCCAAGGCAGATAAGATGGTAAATCCGTACCAGGGTATAAGAGATGCTATTTTAGCTGTTAACCCCGAAGCTACCGTTACCTTCTATAAGGGATTTACCAATACCGGCACTCAGGCATCCCAACTTACCGATATCAATAGTGAACATGTAGCGGCTGCCATAGCAGCAGACCTTGCCATTGTATATGTAGGTACCGACGGTGGAACTGCAAATGAGCAGGGAGACCGCGCAGATCTTACTTTACCGGGTGCACAGGCCGAGTTGATTAAGCAGATAGCCCAGGGCAACCCCAATACCGTTGTTGTTATGGAAACCATTAGCATGAATGAGGTTACATCCTTTGAGCCTTATGTATCCGCAATGCTCTGGAGCGGCTACAACGGACAGCAAAAGGGAGCTGGTTTGGCGGATGTATTGATGGGCAAATACAATCCCAGTGGACGCCTGCCATTTACATGGTACCAGAGTGTTTCCCAGCTTGGGCCGATTACCGATTATACCCTCAGACCTACCGATGAGCTCAACGGTCGTACGTACATGTATTTCAATGGACCGGTATCCTATCCCTTCGGTTATGGTTTGAGCTATACCACCTTTGAATATTCCAATCTCAGGATTGATAAGAAGGAATTGGATGCAAACGATACCTTCCAGGTAAGCGTAGATGTTAAGAACACCGGTAATGTAGCCGGAGCCGAGGTTGTACAGCTGTATGTTACAACACCTGACGCTGATCCTGCACTGGAACGCCCGATTAAGCGTCTGAAAGGATTTGAAAAGGTTAACCTTGAACCGGGTGAGACCAAGACGGTTACAATAACCGTAAAAGTAGAAGATTTGGCATTCTTTAATGAAGAATTGGGCAGATATGTGGTGGATAACGGCCGCTATGGCATCCAGATCAGTAAGTCCAGTGCTGATGAAGATATACAGCTCCAGGATTTCATCAATGTAACCGGTACCTTAAGGCATGAAATTGAAGTTGTAACCGTAAAGGCTATCCAGGAAGGCGACAAGGAAAAGGATATTCCAAAACGTTTACTTTTCGACAAGAATAAAGTTGTAATTCCGCAGGTCACCGTTGCAATGAATGATGAAACCCTCTATGGTTATATCACAAAGGGCAAGAGTAAAGACTTGCCGGAAGGCATGACAGTTAAGTATAGCAGTAACCGTCCTTCCATTGTATCGGTGGATGAGAACAATGTGATACGTACGAGAGATAAGGTTGGTGTGGCTACCATTACAGCTACCGTAACCTATAATGGCATAAGCAAGTCCACGGATTTCATCGTATATGTTAAAGCTGATGCAAAATTAGACGGAATCAGTATCGACGGTAAACCGCTGGATGGTTTTGACAGCAATACTTTCGGGTATGCAGTAAATGTACCTAAGGGTAGCAGTGTTCCTGTGGTTACGGCTTATAGCAATGATCCCGATACACAGATAACCATTAATCAGGCACAATCTGTTCCAGGTGTTGCTACAATCGTGACGAATAATAGCGGTATATCGTTTACGTATACAATAGCTTTTGGTTATCCTCCTGTTTCAAGCGATTTTAGGAAAGGTACCCTGGACGAGCATTGGACCATTCTCAATCCGGATGCTGAAAACTACAGCCTGGATGAAAACGGCCTGACGATTAAAACCCAGGAAGGAAGCATTACCGGCCAGACTGTGAAGAACGTATTCTTACAGGATGCTGGCGGAGAATGGAATGCCCAGACCTACGTCAAATTCTCTGCAACGCCCAGTGCGAGCAGCCAGCAGGGAGGTATGATTGTTTATAACGACAATAACAACTATCTCCGTGTCGCTTATGAGTTCTTCTGGTTTGGGGGCATGATACGTATGGTCAAGGCTACAGATGGTGTAGAATCACAGGTCAGTATGGTATTCCTCTCTAACCAGACTAATATGTATTTCCGTATTGCTAAGCAAGGATTTAAATATACAGCATATTATTCAACCGATGGTATAAACTTTAATTTGATTGGTACAACGGAAGCTGATTGGCTTAGCCCGAAGGTTGGATTGCTGGCTACCAATGGTAGTCCTTCCACAGCCGGTTCCATCGCTGTAACATTCCCATACTTTATAGTGTTTAGCGATGAAGAAGCAAGTCCTTCGGTATCCTCCATCACTGTAGACGGTAAGCCGTTGGCAGGTTTCTCACCGGATGAGACTAATTACTCGGTGGTACTGAAGAAAGGAGATACTCGTATTCCTGTAGTTGCGGCTGAAGCTGATTCCTCGCTGGAGCTAGAAGTCACACAGGCTTCTTCAATACCGGGTGTAGCAACGGTGAAGGTATCCAGCATTATAGGTGCGAAAACCTATAACATTACCTTTGGATATGCTCCAACCAGTGACGACTTTATGGATGGTACCATGGACAGCGAATGGAAAATCCTGAATCCTGATCCGGAGAACTACTCACTGGAAGCAGGCAAAGGTTTACGCCTGGCTACCCTGGAGGGTGATATTCACCAAACAGGAACCAACTGGAAGAATGTATTCATCCGTCCTGCTGCCGGTGACTGGGATGTGGTAATGAAAGTTTATTATCCGCAGGCACCTTTTGAGAACTACCAGCAGATTGCAATGTTGGTATGGCAGGATGATAATAACTATCTCAAGATGGATTGCGAATTCAACAGCGGATTGATGATTCAGTTCTCCCGTGAAACCAACGGAACTTGGGCAGCGATTGGTAGTGATGCACCTGCCAAGGATGAGGACGGTAGCCTGACCGTTTACTACAGAATCATCAAATCAGGCAACACTTACACCGGTATGTATTCCCAGGATGGTGTAAACTATAAACAACTGGGTAGTCCTGTTAAGATGAACCTGAGCAACACCCATATTGGTGTATTTGCAACCAAGAGCGGAGCAACGGCCAGCATAGTGGATACCTATTGTCACTATGTAAAGGTACTGTCTCCTGCAGCTGGTGTGAAGATTGCAGGTCCGGACAAAGTTGACGTGGAAAAAGAATTTGATGTTACCTTGTCACTGGAAGACATTACTGATGATGTATATGCTGCCGATATAACTGTAAACTATGACACTGATTTGTTCGACTTTGTAGCAGGTGATAAAGCAAGTGACAATATATTGTTATGTACAGTAGAAGAAGTAGAAGACGGGGTTGTACGCATCATCATTGCAAGTTCACCTAGCATAAAAGCTGGTGAAGACCTGGTTAAGCTTACCTTCGCAAGTAAGAATGTAGCTTCGCCGACAACAGGAAATATTGCCGCTGAAGCAACCGTTGGTACTTCAGATGGTGATGAAATAGGCTTACAGGGCGATGTATTGAGCATCACCGTGGAAGAATTCGGTATCCCAGGAGACGTTAACGGAGATGGAAGGATAAGCATAGGAGACCTTGCTGTTGCTGCGTACTATTACCAAGTAAAAGAAGGAGATCCCGACTGGAACCTTGCAAGGAAAGCAGACGTTAACAAGGATGGAATCATAGATATTGAAGACTTCGTATTTATCGCAATAAGAATACTGGGATGGAATGAGTAAGAATTATGGTTTGGAAGCTGGCATAAGGGGATACATCCTCTGTTGGGAAAAGAGGGTATGTCCACGGACATATCCTCTTTTTTTAGTATTTATACTTATTTATGGGCAACTGATAAGAATATACGAATAGTATTTGCGTCCATAGGCCTTGGTATTATATAATATAATTAAGTGTCGTCACATCGGAATTTAAGCCCTTGGAGAGCTATGGTAAATGCAGGTAACATTTTGAAAGAGCACTCTTTGAATAAAGGAAAGAGGAGTATTGCTGACTAAGGCAATGTGAAGTTTAATTTATTGGAAGCATGTTATTTTAAAAGGAGGATATTATGAGACAAAAGATAAACACCTACATACTAATGATTGTTTTTGTATGTACCATGGTAGTTCCGATGGGTGTGGTATATGCACAAAGCACTGATTTTTCCATTATAGCACCTTCTACCGTTGGACAGGGGGAAATATTTGACGTTGAAATAGCAGGAACAAATATTCCAGAGCTATATGCCTTTGAGTTTGTATTATCTTTTGAGCCACAAAAATTGGAACTTGTAAGCGCAAAAACAGATATTCCTTTAGGATTTTCAGTAGGACCAGCGATAGACGGCACTAGAATCACCTTTGGTTTTACAAAAATAGGTAATGTCCCAGAGGAAAAGGGCGATATTTCTTTGGCTACACTTACCTTTAGAGCATTAAAAGCCGAACAAATTAAAATAGATTTGCTTTCTGTAAAGGTAATAGACAGGGTAGGTGATGATACTGAAAGTAGTGTTTATACTGTAAATAAGCAGGCATTAATAAATGTTGAATCACAAGGTGGCGCCGGCGATGGCGGCGGAAGCGGCGGTGGCGGCGGTAGCAGCGGAAGCAGTGGAGGTACCAAGGAAGTTAAAGTTACGGGAATTTACGTTGACCCTTCTTCTATGGTTTTAAAGGTAGGAGAGTATAAGGATATTTCGGTTATAATAACTCCTGTAAATGCTACTGAAAAAGGAGTACAATGGAGTTCGAGCGATGTAAGTATTGCGGTATATGATTCGCAAAGGGGCCAGGTTTATGGTAAGGCACCCGGAACAGCTACCATTACTGCAAAGTCGATAAGTGATTCAAGCAAGACTGCCACTTGTACTGTTACTGTAATAGATGAATTAACCGAGCCAACAACTATACAAGAAGAGATTTATTTTAGCGATATACAAGGGCATTGGGCAAAAGACACCATTATTAAAATGGCAGAAAAAAATATTATAAAAGGTATGCCCAATGGTACCTTTAATCCTGACGGACATATTACCCGTGCTCAATTTGCAACAATGATTGTGAATGCGTTGAATTTGGAAAAAGGTGGCTACGAGGTAGAATTTACCGATGTGAAGCCGGGGGGATGGTATTATGATGCTGTCATGACTGCTGCTAAGACCGGTATCGTATTTGGCGTAGGAGATAACAGGTTTGCTCCGGACTTAAAAATTACAAGAGAACAAATGGCAGTAATGATAATGAGAGCATATGATTATATAACCGGAAATAAATATGCTGAAATGGAACCTTCTTCTCAGATGACTTTTACTGATGATGCAAATATCAGCAGCTGGGCAAAGAAAGCTGTATATATTGCAAATGATATGAAGATTATCATGGGGATGCCCAATGGATCCTTTGCACCGTATGTAGCTGCAACCCGTGCTGAGGCTGCTACTATGTTATACCGACTGTTGGCTCAAAACAATATGATGTAAAAACATATGATTAAGCACAATGGTAATATATGTTAAGAAAAAGCACGAGCAATTTGCTCGTGCTTTTTGCAGTATGAAATAAAAAAAGTCATAAAAAAGTATCAAAAAAAAAAGGATTTATAATATTATTGTAGAATTGATTAAGATATGTATAAATTATACAGATTATCTAAAAATTTTTATGTTCAGCTAATTATATTTTCTAAAATAAGATAAACTGCAGCAAGGTAGAGGTAGCAGTATTATGCCGACCGCGCAGAGACAGCGAAAATGGTTGCAGTACTCTTGATGGTTATGTATGAATAAGAATGGAGTGTGAGGTAAATGAAGCATGAGTGGAGAAAGCATGAAAAGGAACTATATATACCGAAGCAAAAGCCGGAACTTATATTTGTTCCAAAACATAAGTTCCTTATGATAAAAGGAGAAGGAGATCCCAATAGTGTAGAATTTTCAAGAAAGGTAGAAATTCTTTATTCCCTTGCTTATGCTATCAAAATGATGCCCAAACAGGGATATACTCCAGAGGGATACTTTGAATATACCGTCTATCCGCTGGAAGGGCTTTGGGTTTTAACGGACAGGGGAAGAAAATCAGATGTGCTGTATAAAAATGAATTATTATATACTATTATGATTAGACAGCCGGATTTTGTAACAAAAGAAGTAGTGGACAGAGCTTTCGAAAGCGTAAGGAAAAAGAAAGATCATCCGTTACTTGAGGAAGTATCATTTGATACGATTGAAGATGGTTTGTCTGTACAAATGCTACATATTGGTTCTTATGATGATGAGCCGCAAAGTTTTGAGAAAATGAAGGAATTTATCAGGGAAAACAACCTTGAACTAAGAACCTTGGTACATAGGGAAATATATCTTTCAGATCCTAGAAAAGTTGAGCCTGCAAAATTAAAAACGGTTTTGAGATATATGGTTAAGAGACTGTAGAGAGAAAAATATCAGGAGGTGATTTGTAAATCACCCCCTTTTTTTGTCTGTTTATCTTAATATTATTTAGAATACTGTAAAAAATATAGATAATACTTAAATTAGGGATGATTTTATGGCAATAAGGGGATATATACTTAAAAGCAGGAAGACAAAGGAACTGATAAAGTTTTTATCTCCGCACAATATTCCTGTTTTATGCCATGAAGATTTAGATGAAGTTGCTGCACATTCATTGATAGATAAAAAAGTCAAGGCGGTTATAAATTGCTGTAAAAGTATTTCCGGCAGGTATCCAAGCAAGGGTGCAAAACTGTTATTGGAAAATGAAATTATGCTCATTGACAGTGCAGGAGAAGAATTTTTTCAGTGGGTCAATGATGGAGATTTTATAGAAATAAAAAATTCGTCAATTTATGTAAATGGAAATAGATGTATTTTTCCCTTTTGTATAATGACAACAGAGAAGGTAGAAAAGCTGTTAAGCGATAGTTATGACAATTTTACCGTTGAATTGGAGAAGTTTATTGACAATACACTGGAATATGCAGGAAAAGAAAAGGATATCATTTTAAAAAAACCTGACTTATCCTTTATTGAATCCAGGTTGGAAGGGAAACATGTGCTTATTGTTGTAAGAGGGTGTAATTATAAGCAGGACCTTCAAGCCATTAAGGGATATATTAATGATTTTAAACCGGTGCTGATAGGTGTGGACGGGGGAGCCGATGCACTATTAGAATTTGGGTTGATACCGGATATTATTGTGGGTGACATGGACAGTGTAAGTGATATTGCACTAAAGAAATGTAAAGAGGTCATTGTTCATGCTTTCCCTGATGGAAAAGCCCCGGGTTTGGCCAGGGTGGAACGGTTAGGGCTCAAGGCAAAAATCTTTCCTTTTCCGGGTACAAGCGAGGATGTAGCAATGATAATTGCCTATGAAAAAAAGGCGGATATGATTGTAGCAGTAGGAACCCATTCCAATATGATTGACTTTCTGGAAAAAGGCAGAAAAGGTATGGCAAGCACCATGCTGACAAGATTAAAGATTGGCTCAAAGCTGGTGGATGCTAAAGGAGTAAGCAAACTATACCCACAAAAATTAAGATTATCCTACTGTATTCCGATATTATTATCTGCATTGATACCAATAATTGCTGTAATGAAGATATACATTCCTATTGAGGTGTTGATTAACCTTTTTCAAATAAAGATGAAGATAAGATAAAGATTGGTGGCGGGCTAAAATGGGCAAAGGCATTATGTACCATATTATTACCATAGTGGCTGTATTTACTGCCCTGGGTGTAGGGATATTTGTTGGTTCCATGTTAAACGGAGAAAGGCTGGTTGCGACACAGCAAAGCAAACTGATGAGCGAATTGGATGGCAGCTTAAGAACAATAGCAAAGGAAAAAGAATTGCTATATGAGGAAATAGGGAAATTAGAACAGGAGCTGCATAGGAAGGATCAGCTTATCCAATGCATATATGAAGGATATATAAAGGGCGGACTGGAAGGGCTGAACATTGCCCTTATAGGAACGGGAGATTCAGACTTGTTCGATGATATAAATTTACTCCTGCAATCTGCAGGTGCTTTTGTATGTTCCAGTACATTGATTAAAAATTTGCAGGGAATAGAGACAATGGGATATGGATATACGGATTTGTATTCTCAGGGAGCGGAATCACCGGTTGATGGTATGAATGGGGTTCAAAAACTCATGTTATCCCTTATATCAGGTAAGGACTTGGACCTTGTGCAACAGGCTGAATCCATGGGATTTATTGAAGCACAGGGAGATTACCACGAACAAATTGACTATATTGTTTGGATTGGACCAAATGAAAAGGGGAGGGAATCGGTTTATAAAGAGGATGTTCCCATGTTGGAAATTATAAAAAAATTAAATATTCCGGTTATGTTTGTTGAAAGGTCTGATTCGCCTTACTCTGCAACCGATATATTTAAGAAGTTTGGTTTTTCTACAATAGATCATGGGGATACGGTATATGGCAAGATTTCTTTGCTGATGTGCCTTAGAGGTGCATCAGGAAATTACGGTGTAAAGAAAACGGCTGTCAGCTTATTTCCTAAACCAGATTATGAAACATCGAGACGATACCTATTAACTACAGGAGAGTAAAGCATGAAAAAAACAAGCGTCATTATTCCTGCCCATAATGAAAGTGAATTCATAGAAAAAACGATTAATTCCGTTAAACTGACAGGAATGGTGGATGAAATAATTGTTGTGGATGATGGGTCAGACGATAGCACATATGATATTGCAAAGAAAAACGGAGCAATAGTTATTCGAAATGACAAAAAAAGGGGCAAAGGTAATGCCTTAATGAAAGGACTGCAGGAATGCAGCGGGGATGTTATTGTGTTTTTAGATGCGGATGTAGGCGGAAGTGCCGTTGAAATATCAAAGATTATTATACCGGTTAAAATGGATATTTGCGATGTTGCCATAGCAAGATTTGGGAGGGCTAAAAAAAAGGGAGGTTTTGGCCTTGTAAAGCTTATAAGCCGCTATGGTGCATTCTTATTATGCGGACGTTACATAGAAAGCATATTATCGGGGCAAAGGGCATTTAAAGCAGAAGTTTTAAAAAATATTTCTATAGGGAACGGATATGGTGCAGAGGTGGGTATGACTATTGATATTGTGAGAAAAGGATATACATTGCTTGAATGGGATGTAAACATGATGCATCGGGAGACAGGAAGGGATTTAAAGGGATTCATACATAGGGGAAAGCAGATGTGCCACATCCTTCAAGTGCTTTTCTTAAAAGCCTTAGAACGCAGGAAAAATGAAAGTGAGAGGATCATGAAAAGATATGATTAAAATTTTTCTTTTGATTGTGTCAGGCTTTATATGCACTCAATTTATTCAAAAACAGGTCATTCATATTTTAAAAGAGTCAGGGAGGATTAGACAAAATTATAAGGGGGAAAGGATTCCGGATTCGATGGGCATTGCCCTTGTTTTTAGTATGGGTGTAGCCATAGGATTTGATACGCTTTTTGGATGGATTGAAAACAGACAAGTATTTACAGTTTTTTTCCCTTCTGCATTCATGGGTTTTGCAGGCTTGGTTGATGATGTTCTTGGAAATAGTTATTCCAAAGGGTTTAAAGGGCATATAAATTCTCTGTTAAAGGGAAAGCTCACTACAGGAGGCGTAAAAGCTATTGCAGGCTTTATTACGTCATTTTTTGTAAGCCTGCAAATATCATCAAACCCTTATTATATTGTGATTGATACATTTTTAATAAGCCTGACGTCAAATTTAATAAATTTGCTTGATACAAGACCCGGAAGAGCCGTTAAGGGATATATGATATTTTTATTTTTGCCCATGTTTTCAGGAAGATTAACAGGTATACATTATATATCACTGGGAGTGCTTGCTGCTTATTTACCATTGGATTTAAAGGCAGAAGGTATGCTGGGAGACACCGGTGCAAATTTTATAGGTATGATGTTAGGAATAGGCCTGGCAATTTCGGTTCAGGACTTTGTTTTAAAATTGATTATATTTATTATTGTAATGTTTTTAAATGTGGCCAGTGAACGGTATTCTTTTTCAAGAATTATTGAGCGCAATCCTGTCTTGCGTTTTATTGATAATTTAGGCAGGTTGTAAAAAGAAAAGAATCTTGATGTTCTTCTTAATTCTCTTTTCAGATTCCTCATCTTATTGTTCAAATTGGGTAAAAATATTGATATTTTTTGTAGTAATTGTTATAAAATTTATATTGGTATATAACTAAATATAAAAGAGGTTTAATATATGGAATACAAATATGGTAAAAATGATAATTACGAAGATTTTTCTGCCGGTCGTGTCTTGTATAATGTAAAAGGTATGACAAACTTTCCGGTAAGATTGGCACAGGAAATATTCGGCAGGTGTTTACAATATTCGCCAATAAAGAATAATATTTGTTTGTATGATTGTTGTTGTGGTGGAGGTTATTTACTCACGGTCTTAGGATTCTTAAATCAGGATACGATTGGAAAAATTATTGGAAGTGACATAAATATAGAGTTACTTGATATTGCAGAAAAGAATCTTTCATTGTTAAGTAAAGAAGGAATAAATAGACGAATACTGGAGATTGAACATATGATAGAAAGCTATCAAAAGCAATCACATATTGAAGCGAAGCATAGTGCAATTAAACTTAGAGGTTTAATTAAAACTGATATAGAATTTAAAGTTTTTCAGAGCGATGCATTAAGGACTATTAATCTTGATATAAAACCGGATATTATTATTACTGATGTGCCATATGGCAAAATGGTGAATTGGAAAAGTGATGAAGAAAATGTTATAGATAAGTTATTAGATTCACTTTATGAAATTTGTTCTTCCGATACTATTATAGGTCTTTGTATGAATAAAAAGCAAAAAGTTAGAAATGAGAAATTTATGCGATTAGAAAAACAACAAATTGGGAAAAGAAAATTTGAGATATTAAGAAAGAATAAATGAAATATAAAGGAGTTAAATAAAATCCTTTGTAACTCGCATAAAATAAGAGAATTACAAAGGATTTTATTAGTGTTTACAACAGTTGTGAATATAAAATAAACTCATTCCCTCGCCGTTCCTGCAAACCCGCATGGTTGATGGATGGGATAAAATGGATGAAAATAAAGATGTTCCGTAAAATGGGTAGTTGAATTGAATTAAATGGGAAAAATGGAAGGGAAAAAAGTAAATAAAGTTGTTCCTTTTACAGGGAGAAGGGGTAAGGAAAAAAGGATATAGGGAAAAAATAAAATCCTTCGTAATCCGCATGATAAGTGGATTACAAAGGATTGATTTATTTTATTGGATAATATCCTTGAACCTTAAACCTTGCCCCTTGAGCCTGTTCCGAAGGAACAACTTTATTTGCAGCGGAACGACTTTATTTGCAAAGGAACGAGTTTATTTGATGTTTACAACAGTAAAGTCAAAGTATAGTATCAGTCATATTCCTTGCACAGCAATGCCCGTATATATCCTCGGTCGGTTGTTGTTGATACAATATAAAATTTTCTCCCGTAGTAAAAACGTATTAGTGGAAAAGCCTTGGATGCGGTATGGAGATATAATTTTTTTACACCCAGTTCTTTCATAGCCATATCCACAACATTTATGATTGCTTTGCCGACTCCCCTGTTTTGATAGTCCAGGCGAACACCAAACCGGCTAAGGTATGCCGTGCCATCGGGGAAAACTTCAACCCTGGCGCTGCCAACAGGTATGCCGTCTATATATGCAACAAATACCTCTTTTGTTTCAATATCCCTTTTAATATCTTCATAGGTTTCATTAAGAGCCTCGATTTCATCCGTAATGCCTGCCAGTTCAATATATTTCTTAAAAGCTTCCTTTGTAATTTTTTGTATCTCAGGAATATCTTCAACGGTTGCTTTTCTTACCTCAAAACTCCAACTGGCCATAATCTGCACCATGCCTTTCTCCCATCAGTATTACCATTATTGCCTTTTGTACATGCAGTCTGTTTTCAGCCTCATCAAATATTGCTGATCTGGGACCATCGATTACATCTTCTGTTACTTCAAAGCCCCTGTAGGCAGGAAGACAGTGGAGGAAAATAGCATCTTCTTTAGCCTTGGAAAACAGTTCCTTGTTTACCTGATAAGGCTTGAATATTTTTATTCTTTGTTCCTTTTCCGCTTCCTTTCCCATGCTCACCCATGTATCGGTATATACAACATCCGCATCTTTTATAGCTTCCACAGGGTCATGGGTAATGGTTACATTGCAACCGGTTTTTTGGGCATCCGTTTTAGCATGTTCCACTATCTCTTCATTACATTCATATCCCTTTGGGGTTGCTACTGCAATGCTCATTCCGACTTTTGAACAACCGTGCAACAGGGAATGGGCTACATTATTTCCGTCCCCTATATAAGCCAGTTTTAGTCCTTCCAGTTTTGACTTGTACTCATATATGGTTAACAGATCTGCAAGGGCCTGGCAGGGATGAAGCAGATCGGTAAGTCCGTTTATTACCGGGACCGTGCTGTATCTTGCCAGGTCTTCCACATCACTGTGCTTAAAGGTTCTTATCATAATGCCATCCACATATCTTGAAAGAACATTTGCCGTATCATATATGGTTTCTCCTCTTCCCAGCTGAATATCGCTTGAGTTTAAGAATAGGGGATAACCCCCGAGCTGGTACATACCTACCTCAAAGGATATTCTTGTCCGGGTGGAAGATTTGGAAAAAATCATTCCCAGCGTTTTTCCCTTTAACAGGGGATGGGGTATTCCGCTCTTTAGCTCTTTTTTTAATTTTATAGCCAGGGATAATAGATGTTTAATATCTTCCACGGTAATCTCATGTAAGCTTAATAAATGCTTCATTTTTGCGTCCTGCCTTTCATTTTTGTGAGTATTCGTCCAATGAATAAATCTCGATCGGATGGTTTTTGCCACACTTTTCAAGGGCTTTAAGGGTCGCAGTTACTGTATCCAGTGATGTGATGCAAGGTACATTGTATTCCATGGCGGTACGGCGTAGGAAAAAGCCGTTTCGGTTGGCAATTTTGCCTTTGGTAGGAGTATTTATTACCATGTCAATCTTGCCTTCCTTTATCTCCTGGAATACTTCAACCATAGGGATCAGATCAACCGTAATGCCTCTTTCATTCAGGTATATATATGTGTTGTCAGTAGCATACAGTTTATAGCCCATATCGATGAGTTTCCGGGCAATTCCCACGCTTTCATGAAGGTCCCTTTGGGCAATGGACAGGAGTATATTACCGCCGCTTGGTATTTCCAGACCGGAAGCAATGAGTGCCTTGTACAATGCTTTGGAATATTCCTTATCCACCCCCATTACTTCTCCGGTGGACTTCATTTCCGGACCCAGGAAAGTGTCCACTGCGCTGAGCTTGGAGAAGGAAAAAACAGGTGCTTTTACGGCAATAAAATCCGATTCTTCAGCAAGGCCTGATTTATACCCCATTTCTTTCAGCGACTGCCCCAGTATGATGCGGGTAGCAAGGGAAATCATGGGAATCCCTGTTACTTTGCTAAGTATGGGTACAGTCCGGCTGGCTCTTGGATTTACTTCAATTACATAAACCTTTTCATTTTCATCCAATACAAATTGGATATTAAATAATCCTTTAACATGCAGTGCTTTAGCCAGCTTAATGGTGTATTCAACAATTGTTTTTTTGGTTTCATCCTTTAAGGTTTGAGGAGGATAAATTGCTATGCTGTCACCGGAGTGCACTCCTGCTCTTTCCACGTGTTCCATTATACCTGGGATAAGTACATCTTCTCCATCGGCTATACCGTCCACTTCCACTTCCTTACCTAAGATGTATTTGTCCACAAGTACGGGATGTTGCATGGAAACTTTTACGGCCTGCTGCATATATTCTTGTAGTTCCTTGTCATTATAGACAATTTCCATTGCCCGACCGCCTAAAACGTAAGAAGGTCTGACCAGCACGGGATAACCTATGGTGTTTGCAATTTTTTCCGCCTCTTCAACCGAAAATGCCGTACTTCCGGGAGGAATGGGAATGTTGAGCCTATCCAGAAGCTTTAAAAACTTATCCCGGTCTTCGGCAACGTCAATATCTTCCACATCCGTTCCCAGGATGTTTACTCCTGCTTTTTTTAGCGGTCCGGCAAGATTTATGGCCGTTTGGCCTCCAAATTGTACAATTACACCTTCCGGCTTTTCCTTGTTTACAATATCCAAAACACATTCCTTTGTTAAAGGTTCAAAATACAATTTATCCGATGTATCAAAGTCGGTACTCACCGTTTCCGGATTGTTATTAACTATTATGGATTCGATACCAAGTTCCCTTAATGTTTGTACCGAATGAACACTGCAATAATCAAACTCGATTCCCTGTCCTATGCGGATGGGGCCGGAGCCAATTACAAGCACTTTTCTTCCGGTGGTTTCAATAACGTCATCTTTATCCTCATAGGTGGAATAATAGTAGGGAGTAACTGCTTCAAACTCACCGGCACACGTATCTACCATTTTATAAACCGGGTATATATTAAATTCCTTCCTTTTTGCTATTACGTTATCCACTGTTGTACCCAATAGGTTTGCAATGTATGAATCCCCAAAGCCAATCTTTTTTGCCTTACGCATGGTTTCAAAGGATATATCATCAATTGTGGTATGCATTAGTTCGTCTGCCAAACGAACAATCTTTTCAAATTTCTTTATAAAAAAGTAATCAATTTTTGTGATATCAACAATTTGTTCAACGGTAACTCCCTTTTGCAGTGCCTTGCATATTGCAAAAATTCTGTCATCCCGGGGTGTTTCTATATACTTAAGAAGTTCATCCACCGTATTGTTTTCAAATTCCTTTAAACCAAGCTGGTAATCAAACTTTATATCTAAAGAATCAATTGCTTTTAAAAGGGATTCTTCAAAGGTTCTGCCAATTGCCATAACTTCTCCCGTTGCCTTCATTTGTGTTCCAAGGGAGCGGTTAGCGGTACCAAATTTATCAAAGGGCCAGCGGGGCACTTTGGTAACCACGTAGTCGATGGATGGTTCAAAGCAGGCATAAGTATTTCCTGTAACGGAGTTTTTTATTTCATCCAAGTTCATGCCAATGGCAATTTTAGCCGTAACCCGTGCTATTGGGTAGCCGGTTGCTTTGGAAGCAAGGGCACTGGAACGGCTTACCCTTGGATTTACTTCGATTACAACGTACTCAAAGCTTTTAGGATTCAATGCAAACTGTATATTGCAACCGCCGTTGATTTTTAATGCACGGATGATTCTTATGGAAGCAGAACGCAGGATCTGGTATTCAATGTCCGAAAGGGTTTGACTGGGAGCTACGACAATACTGTCTCCCGTATGTACCCCTACCGGATCAATATTTTCCATATTGCATATGACGATGCAGTTATCCGCATTATCCCTCATCACTTCGTATTCTATTTCTTTCCATCCTGCCACGCTTTGTTCCAGCAGCACCTGATGGATCATGCTCATTTTTAACCCACGGCCGGTGATGTATTTGAATTCTTCCATGTTATGGGCAATGCCCCCGCCGGTTCCTCCAAGGGTATAAGCCGGGCGGATAATTATTGGGAATCCAACCTTTTCGGCAAAAGAAACGGCATCATCAAGATTTGTAACAATGGTGCTGTGGGGAACCTTTTCGCCTATTTCTTCCATTGTTTTCTTAAATAGCTCCCTGTCTTCAGCTTTTTTTATAGATTCAAGGGAAGTTCCCAGAAGCTCTATGTTCATTTCATCCAATATGCCGTCCCTGGCAAGTTCCACTGCCATGTTCAACCCCGTCTGCCCGCCAAGGGAGGGGAGTATACCGTTGGGCTTTTCTTTGTAGATTACTTTTTTTACGAAATCCAGCGTAATGGGTTCAATATATACTTTGTCTGCCATTTCCAAATCGGTCATAATGGTGGCAGGGTTGCTGTTAATAAGTACTACTTCAATGCCTTCTTCCCGCAGTGCCTTACATGCCTGGGTACCCGAATAATCAAATTCGGCAGCCTGACCTATTATAATCGGACCTGAACCTATAACCAATACTTTTTTGATATCTGCTCGTTTAGGCATTGTAACTTACCTCCATCATTTTTACGAAATCATTAAAAATATATGCTGTATCCTGAGGCCCTGCGGCTGCTTCAGGATGGTACTGTATACCTATAACAGGCAAATATTTATGCTTAAAAGCTTCAACCGTATTGTCATTTACATTTATCTGTGTTATATGAATATCATTTACAAGATCTTTTTTAAGTGCGTAATTATGGTTTTGAGATGTGATATACACTCTGCCGGTGGTCAAGTCCTTCACGGGATGGTTGCCGCCGTGATGTCCAAATTTTAACTTGTACGTGTCCCCGCCCAAACATAGGCCAAGAAGCTGATGCCCCAGACAGATGCCTATAATTGGTTTTTTCCCAAGCAGTTCCTTGATGTTTTTTACTGCTTCCGGCAAATCCTTTGGGTCTCCCGGACCATTGGATAAAAGGATACCGTTGGGCTCAACGGCCATTATATCCTGGGGTGAAGCTGTGTGAGGGAACACGTATAAATCACAGTTGTGCTTCTTTAAAGAGCGGAGTATATTGTGTTTTATGCCAAAGTCAATTACTGCCACCTTTTTTCCAGTACCCGGCAGGTGATACATTTCCTTTGTGCTTACTTCATCTACCAGATTCCTTTTCTTATTTTTATATTCATGGATTTTTTCCATCAATACATCCCGTTTGTCACACTGGGTGGAAATGGCGCCGTACATGCTCCCAAAGTTGCGGATATGCTGTGTAAGGCTCCGCGTGTCTATATCCTTTATCCCTATGATATTATGCATCTTGAAATAGTCCTCAGGTTTTATGGTACACCGCCAGTTGCTGGGAGTGTCGCATAATTCTTTAACTATGAAACCCCGGGCATGAGGTCTATCCGATTCATTGTCAAAATCATTGAACCCGTAATTCCCGATAAGGGGGTATGTCATGGTGATAATTTGTCCGTTATATGAAGGGTCGGTTAGTATTTCCTGGTACCCGGTCATGCATGTATTAAAAACGACTTCACCAATGGTCTCCCCGGTAGCACCAAAGGAGGTACCATAATACATATTGCCGTCCTCTAAAACAAGTACTGCCTGCATTGTTTTGTACTCCTTTCAAAATCCTTAATAATCCGATAATACTTTATCAAGGGCATTAATAAGGGCGTCTATGTCCTGTTTTGTGACAATCAGGGGAGGCAGGAACCGTAAGATTTCTGTACCAATGCATCCAACCAGAAAGCCTTTTTCAAATAATTTTTTTGCTATCATTTTTGCATCGTTATTGTTAAATTCCATTCCAATCATGAGCCCTTTGCCGCGTACTTCTGAAATAGCCTTATATTTATTCTTGAGCTGTGTTAACTGCTCCATAAAATATTGTCCCGTTTTCCGGGCATTTTCAACCAGGCCCTCGTTAAGCAGTATATCAATGACCGCTATGCCGGCGGTACAGGCAAAGGGATTGCCTCCAAAGGTAGAACCATGGTCCCCCGGGGCAAAGGCAGATGCCACAGGTTCTTTTGCACAAACTGCGCCGATGGGTATACCGCCGCCCAATGCCTTTGCGAGGGTGAATATGTCCGGTTCTATACCGTAGTGGAGATATGCAAACATTTCTCCGGTTCTTCCCATTCCTGTTTGGACCTCATCAAAGATTAACAAAAGGTCGTTTTCTTCACATATTTTCTTAACTTCTGATAAATATTCACCGTTTACAGGGTAAACACCGCTTTCTCCCTGGATAAGCTCCAGCATGATGGCACAGGTGGAAGGGGTAATAGCGTCCTTTAATGCAGCTATATCATTTATCTCAACATGTTTAAAGCCGGGCATCAAAGGAGAGTAAGGTTTTTGATACTTTTCCTGCCCCGTTGCAGCAAGGGTTGCTAAGGTTCTTCCATGAAAGGATTTTTTTAATGTTATGATTTCATACTTATGGGGCAAGTTCTTTTTCTTATAATATATTCTTGCCAGTTTAATAGCTCCTTCATTTGCCTCGGCGCCGCTGTTGGCAAAAAACACTTTATCGGCACAGGATATGTTTACCAGCATCTCTGCAAGCTTAGCCTGTGGTTCTATATAGTACAGGTTTGATGTATGTATAACTTTATCCAACTGATTTTTCAGAATATTTATAAATCTGGGATGGCAATGGCCAAGGGCATTGACCGCAATTCCTGCCAAAAAGTCGCAGTATTTATTGCCTTCCGTATCCCAGAGATACATTCCTTTACCGTATTGAAAACATACGGGAGTTCTGTCTCCAAACACATTCATAAAATATATTTTATCCCTTTGTATAATATCTTGTAAAGCCATTGTTTAGCCTCCTAAAATAATAGTAGAAAAAAGCGTCTTATATTATTTTATAATTATACAATTAAATGCATAAAAGTTCAACATTAAGAGGTTATATAAAACGTAAAATATATAAAAATATATGGTAAATTTTTTGTTTAAAAAATACATTATAAGGCAAAATTACATGTAAATATGTGCTACTTTGCTTAATTGAGAGAAAACGGTATTTTATTTTACCAGTTAATAAATATTTGATATTGATTTTTTATAAAAATTAAATATAATAAGATTAAGGTCAAAGATAGTCAAAGTCAGGAGGGGTGATATGCGAATAAGTGATTTAATAGAAGATTTTTTAAAACAAATGTTGAATGAGGCCGATGGTGTGGTAGAAATACAGAGGAACGAGTTGGCAAATTATTTTAATTGCGTTCCGTCACAAATCAATTATGTGATTGATACCCGGTTTACGATAGAAAAAGGTTATATTGTTCAAAGCCGCCGCGGAGGAGGAGGCTATATTAAAATTAACAGAATTAATCCAGATAAAAATAGTTATTTGATGCATATAGTAAATAGTATAGGAGATTCTATTACACAGCAGACCGCCGAGGCATTTATTAACAATTTTCATGATTATGATGCGATTACGGAAAGGGAAGCAAGGATCATGAAAAGTGTAATAGGTGATAAAGTGTTAAATATTCCGCAGCCTAAGAGGGACATGCTGCGGGCTACTTTATTAAAAAATATGATTATGCATCTGTTATATTAGTGGAATGGAGTGTGACAGAGATGTTATGCCAGAAATGCCAACAAAGGTTGGCTAATGTACACGTTACCCGAATAATAAATAATGAAAAAATAGAAATGCATTTATGTGAAAAATGTGCCAGGGAAAATGAGAATATTATGTATAACAACATGTATAATAATCCCTTTGATTTTACGTCGCCTTTTAGTATTAACAACTTCATTAGCGCTTTTTTAGGGAGCAAAACAGGACATGAAGCAAAATTCCGGAACAATACCAATGTATCCTTTTGTCGGGTATGCGGTACCACCTATGATCAGTTTGCAAGAAGCGGACAATTAGGGTGTGCAAATTGTTATAACGTATTTCAAAATGAACTGGAGCCTGTTTTTAAAAGAATTCATGGAAACACCTATCATCGAGGCAAAATGCCTCACAGGACAGGAGGAGAAATAAAAGCAAAAAGGGAAATAAACCGGCTGAAATCACTGCTTGATGAAGCAATTAAAAAAGAGGAATATGAGAAAGCAGCAAAGCTTAGGGATCAGATTAATGACCTTAAGGCATATTTAGAAGGGAGAGGATGATCATGAAAAGGTGGTACGCGGTGAGAGGACCCGAATGGGATGTCATAATAAGCAGTAGAGTTAGGCTTGCCAGAAATTTCAGCGATATTCCTTTCCCGTCACGCATGAGCAGGGAACAGGGAGAACAGGTAGTGCAGAGAAGTAAAGATGCAATACTTAATAGCAACACAGTATTATCCAGGGAATTTGAATATATTCCGATGAGCAGCCTTAGCGTTGTGGAACGGCAGGCAATGGTGGAGCAGCATCTCATAAGCCCTGCAATGGTTCAGAATGTAAATTCACGGGGCTTGCTTATAAACAAGGATCAAAACATCAGCATTATGATTAATGAGGAAGACCATATAAGGCTTCAATGTTTATTTACAGGGTTACAATTGGATGAAGCTTATGATTTGGCAAACAAGGTAGATAATGTGCTTGAAGAAAGGATTGAATATGCATACCACGAACAATATGGATATCTGACCAGTTGCCCTACCAATGTGGGGACGGGGATGAGGGCATCGGTCATGGTTCATCTGCCGGCAGTGGTTATGCTGGGTTATGCAAATAACCTTCTAAGTGCAGTAAGTAAGATGGGTATTGCAGTTAGGGGGCTCTATGGTGAGGGGACGGAAGCACGTGGCAATATGTTCCAGATTTCCAATCAGGTTACACTGGGGTTATCAGAAGAAGAAACGATAGAAAATTTAAAAGGCATTGTGAGGCAGTTGGTGGAACAGGAAAGAATGGCAAGAAAAAAATTAATCAGTGAAAATCGTTCCCGGTTGGAAGACAGGTTTTGCCGTGCTTACGGTATCTTGGCAAATGCAAGGATAATGTCATCGGAAGAGTTCATGAAACTGTTTTCTGATGTTAGGTTAGGGATTAATATGGGTATACTTAAGGAGGAATTATTGGAAATAATAAACGAACTCATGATTATAACCCAGCCTGCAAATATAATGAAACAGTTTGGACAGAATTTAGGTCCGGAGGAAAGGGATATTAAGAGGGCGGAGTTGATTCGTGAAAAGCTTAAGACAATATAATATAAATGAGAGAGGAGACAGGTAGTATGGCAATGTTTGATAACAGGTTTACCGAGAGAGCGGAAAAAGCACTTCGCATGGCCCATGAAAGTGCAATGGAATTCGGGCATAATTATGTAGGTACGGAGCATATTTTACTGGGGTTGCTTAGGGAAGGCGGCGGTGTTGCCGCTCGGGTCCTTCAAAGTCAGGGGATTAACAGCGACAGAGTTGCACGAAGGATTGGAGAATTGATAGGGATTGGAGAAAGGACGGGAGAACAGCCGGCAGGCCTTACTCCAAGGACCAAAAGGGTTCTGGAACTGAGTTTTATTGAAGCCAGGAGGATGGGACATAATTATATTGGGACAGAACATATTCTGCTGGGTATTTTGAGAGAAGGGGACAGCGTTGCTGTACGAATCTTAAGCGACCTGGGCTTGGATGCGCAAAAGGCTTATAATGAGATACTGCGCCTGTTAAGCGAAGAAGCCCCGGGAGTATCCGGTATTCCCAGGAGTGCTTCAACCTATGCCAATACACCCACCCTCAATCAGTTTGGCAGGGATTTAACCGATATGGCAAGGGAAGGGAAGTTTGATCCCATTATAGGCAGGGATAAGGAGATTGAAAGGGTTATACAGATTTTGAGCAGGAGAACTAAGAACAATCCTTGCCTGATAGGCGAACCGGGGGTAGGAAAAACAGCCATTGCAGAAGGTTTGGCACAAAAGATCGTGGAAGGGAATATCCCTGAAATATTAAAGGACAAAAGAGTTGTAACACTGGATTTATCATCCATGGTCGCAGGGGCAAAATACAGGGGCGAATTTGAAGAAAGGCTGAAAAAAGCAATAGACGAAATTCGCAAGGCAGGTAATGTGATTTTATTCATTGATGAGATGCATACCATTATAGGTGCCGGTGCAGCAGAAGGAGCAATTGATGCATCCAATATTCTAAAACCGTCCCTTGCAAGGGGAGAATTGCAGGTCATTGGTGCAACCACTTTGGATGAATACAGGAAGTATGTCGAAAAGGATGCTGCCTTGGAAAGACGGTTCCAGCCCATTATCGTTGGGGAACCCACTGTGGAAGAAACCATCCAGATTTTAAAAGGAATCAGGGACAAATACGAGGCTCATCACAGGGTGAAAATAACCGATGGGGCTTTGGAAGCAGCTGCAAAGCTTTCCAGCCGTTATATAACCGACAGGTTCCTACCCGATAAGGCCATTGACTTAATTGATGAAGCCGCATCAAGGGTAAGGCTGAAGGCTTTTACTGCTCCACCCGATTTAAAGCAGTTGGAAGAAAAGATTGAAAGGATTTGCAAGGAAAAGGAAGAAGCCATTCGCACCCAGGAATTTGAAAAAGCTGCACGGATCCGGGATGAAGAACAAGCTTTAAGAGCCCAGCTGGAGGGAATGAAAAACAGCTGGAAACAAAAGAGCCAGACAAACATGTCAACAGTAACGGAAGAGGAAATTGCTGAAATAATTTCCAGCTGGACAGGTATACCTGTAAAAAGGCTTGCGGAAGAAGAAGGAGAACGCCTGCTAAAGATGGAAGAAGTGCTTCATAAAAGGGTGATAGGACAGGATGAGGCTGTAAGAGCCATTGCAAAGGCCATTCGCAGGGGAAGAGTAGGACTTAAGGACCCAAAGAGGCCGACAGGTTCTTTCATTTTCCTGGGCCCTACCGGAGTGGGTAAGACAGAACTGTCAAAGGCATTGGCAGAAGCCATGTTTGGCGATGAAGAAGCAATGATCCGCATTGACATGTCCGAGTATATGGAAAAGCATACCGTATCCCGTTTGGTTGGTTCTCCTCCGGGATATGTAGGATATGAAGAAGGTGGGCAGTTAACCGAGAAAGTAAGGAGAAAACCTTATTCGGTTATATTGTTTGACGAGATAGAAAAGGCGCACCCAGATGTATTTAACATATTATTACAGATCCTGGAGGACGGTATATTAACCGATTCCCATGGCAGAAGGGTGGATTTCAGGAATACGATTATTATCATGACTTCCAATGTGGGTGCCCGCATGATTACTGAACCTAAGAAGCTGGGATTTTCCGTATCCAAGGATAGTGAAAAGGAAAATTATGAAACTATTAAGAGCAATGTAATGGACGAATTAAAGCGTACCTTCAGGCCCGAGTTTTTAAACAGGGTGGATGAAATAATTGTGTTCCATCAGTTGTCGGAAGAACATATCAAACAGATTGCAGCACTGATGTTACAACGTTTAATTGACAGGTTAAAGGCAAACGGAATCACAGTAGAAGTGACAGATGCAGCAAAAGGAGTACTTGCAAAGGAAGGATTTGACCCTGTTTATGGAGCAAGACCTTTGCGCAGGGCAATACAGTCTAAGGTGGAAGATGTGATTGCGGAAGAAATGTTGGAAGGAAAGATTAAAACAGGTGACCATATTATAATTGATGGACAGGAAGGTAAAATTGTTATCCGTAATGCGAAAAAAATGCAGGTATGATGCAAAAAAAATGATTTTGGGCGGTTTTGCATCTGTAGAGCTTCCTATGGCTTAAAACCGCCCTTTTTGTTTTATTCATCATTTTGTAATCATTGTTCCAATTCCCGTGTCTGTGAAAATTTCAAGCAGTATACAGTGGGGGATACGCCCGTCAATTATGTGAACCCTGTTTACTCCTGCGTCAATGGCCTCAATACATCCTTTTACCTTAGGAATCATGCCACCGTTGATTATGCCTTTTTCTATGAGCTCATAAACCTCTTTTTTGCTGATTTCATAAATAATGTCATCACTGTTGTCCGAGTACTTAATTCCTTCCACATCGGTAAGAAGCATTAATTTTTCTGCTTTTAATGCGGACGCTACTGCGCCGGCAACCGTATCCGCATTTATATTATAACTTTGGCCGTCCTTGCCCACACCGATGGGAGCCACAACAGGGATATACTCATCCTTTGCAATCAATTCCAACAATTTTGAATTGATATTTATGATCTTTCCAACATATCCCAAATCTACTTCTTTGCCATCTATGACAGGCCTATAGGGTTCACATTCGATAAGATGCCCGTCAATACCGCATAAACCGATAGCTTTACCGCCTTTGGCATTAAGCATGGATACAATTTCTTTATTTGTTTTTCCTACCAATACCATTTGAGCAATCTGCATTGTTTTTTCATCGGTTACCCTCAATCCGTTTATAAAAGTGCTTTCAATGTTATAAGCTTTTAATGCCTCAGTAATATCCGGTCCTCCGCCATGTACAATAATTGGATTTACTCCTACATATTTTAAAAGGGTAATGTCTTCCATGACGGAGTTTTTTAAACTGTTATTTATCATTGCATTTCCGCCGTATTTTATTACGACCGTCTTACCGTACAGTTTTTGTATATAAGGCAATGCCTCAATTAGTATGCCTGCCTTTTTTATAAAAGTTTCCATTTTAATAACCTGCCTTTGTCTTTAATATATTATATATATAGCCCCGGAGCAGTAAGTCCTTTTTTTTCATCCAGACCAAACATGATATTCATGTTTTGAACCGCCTGGCCGGCCGCACCCTTTATCAGATTGTCTATTGCAGCCACAACAACTACCCGGTTTAATCTTTCATCCACCACAAGCCCTATGTCTACGAAATTCGAGCCGGTGACATGGTTTACCTCCGGAATATGACCTTCATCATATATCCTGATAAAATATTCGCCTTTATAATAATCCTTGAAAATGTCCAATACTTGAGATGTGGTAAGGGATTCTTTTAAATTGGCATACATCGTACTTAGTATACCCCGTTTCATGGGAACAAGGTGAGGGGTAAAGGATACCTGTACATTCGTATTTGCTACCAGGCTTAACTCTTGTTCAATTTCAGAAGTATGCCTGTGGGTTGCAATTTTATACGCCTTCATGTTTTCGGTGCATTCACAAAAATGGTAGTCAAGGGATACATTTCTGCCTGCTCCCGATACCCCCGATTTAGCATCTATAATTATATTATCAAGGTAAATCAATTCTTTGTCCAGCAGTGGGACCAATCCAAGAATGGAACATGTGGTGTAGCATCCCGGATTTCCAACCAGGTAAGCATTCTTTATTTCATTTCTATGTAATTCCGGTAAACCGTACACAGCATCTTTAAGCAGTTCAGGATTGCCATGCTCCATACCATACCATTTCTCGTATACGGATACATCCTTGTACCTGAAGTCACCGCTCAGGTCAATGACTTTTAGACCCAGCCTGGTTAAATTGGGAATAACCTCTTTTGAAATACCGTGGGGCAGTGCAGTGAACACCAGGTCGCACTTGCCTGCAATTTCTTCAATGTTTAGTTCTTCGCAAACTAAGTCTACTACTCCTTGCAGGTTGGGATAGATGTCGTAAATCTTCCTGCCTGCAAAGCTTTGTGATACCAGGGATACAATCTGAACTTGTGTATGTTGGGATAAAATTCTTACTAATTCTATTCCTGCATACCCAGTAGCACCCAGTATGCCTACCTTAATCATGTCAAACCCTCCAAATTATTAACTAATAAACAACCGCGAAATAACATGCTTATAATTATACATAAATATGAATAAAAGTTCAATAGATAATATAATTTATATTGCAGAATTAGAATATTTTAATTAAAACGTGAAAAAATGAGTATAAACTTAATCAAGAATTGTATAAATGATAACAGGAGGATGCTTTGGTGAAAAAAATTGATAAGGAAATTTTAAAAAGAAATGAATATGAGTTTGTTTCCGATTGGAAGATTGCACAAATGATTGAAACCGGACATCAAGGTACGACCAGTGAACCTTATGCTAACCGTGCTTCGTTTACAGGGGCTAAGAAGGCCACTGATACAGATGGTTTTACAGGTATGCGTTAAAGAGTCAAAGTTAGGTAAAGCAGTCCTTAGGGACTGCTTTTCATTGACTCAAAATATACTATATGATACTATTGTTAGTAGTTATATATTTCAAAAATAAGATATTACTGTTGAAACAGAGTAGGTGTTATTATGAAAGTATATTTTTCTGAATATGCATCACCCCTGGGTAAATTATATATTGCCAATGATGAACAAGGAATATGTAATATTTCTTTTCCAGGGCAAAAGGAAAAATTTTTTAAATGGCTTCAAAAAAATTTCAATACTTGTGTTGAGCAAAAGACGGATATGATTGCTCAGGCGATAAACGAGTTGAATGAATATTTTATTGGCAAAAGAAAAGTATTTGCCGTTCCAATACACCTCATTGGAACGGAATTCCAAAAAAGGGTATGGAATAAATTGATGGAAATACCCTATGGTACTACCGTTTCCTATGGTTTTATTGCTTCACAAATAGGAAATATAAAGGCAAGCAGGGCAGTAGGCAGTGCCAATAATAAAAACCCTGTGCCAATTATCGTACCATGCCACAGGGTTATTGGTGCCAGGGGGAACCTGGTGGGTTATGGTGGTGGCCTGGATATAAAAACAAAGCTTCTTGAAATTGAAGGAGTACAATATTAGCCTACCATTACATTTAGTTTTATATTTTCAATTTGAAAAGTAGTAGGAGATTTGCCAATTAATTCACCATCGCAATTAATTGATGCGCCCTTTGCAAAAACTTCTACTTTCTTAGCCTTGAAACACTCTACTTCCGGTTGGTGAATATGCTTTCCTTTAAAAATAGTAGGGAAAAGCGTTGCAACTTTGAGTTTGCTGATTTTGCTTATTATGCATATGTCCAGATAGCCGTCATTTACATGGGCATGAGGGGCTATCATCATACCCCCTCCATAATACTTTCCATTGGCAATGGCAATTAAAAATACTTCTTTATCAATAATCATACCATCCATGGATACCCTGACTTTGATAGGCTTGTAATTTAGCAATGTTTTAAACACGGCTATGATATAAGACCATGTTCCTGATATATACTTTTTGATGGTATTTACCTGTTCAATAACTTTGGCATCAAAGCCAATACTTGCCACATTCATAAAATATTTGCCGCAGGCCTTGCCTATATCTATTTTTTCTTCTTTTCCATGAAGCAATACATCAAGGGCTTTATCAATATCAGCAGGGATGTTCAAAGACTTGGCAAAATCGTTTCCGGTACCGGCAGGTATTATACCTAATGCTGCATTGCTTCCAACCATTCCGTTAATAACTTCGTTCACTGTTCCATCACCGCCCACAGCTACTATTATGTCATATTTTTCTATTACAGCCTTTTTTGCCAGCCTGATACCATCTCCCGGTGCGGCGGTTTCTGTCAATGAGAAGGAAACGGAGGAGTTTATCAGTTTATTTAAAATATTGTCCTTAATTCCTAATGCCTTGCCTTTCCCAGCTACAGGGTTGATTATAAATTTAATTTTCAAAATGTATTCCCCCATATTTTAACTTATTTGAAATTTTTATTATTCATACATTGTATTTTGCTTTTCTTTTAAGTACAATATAATTTAAACATGTATATGTGATAAATGCAATAATTTTTACAAGTATAGAGGAGGTCAAATCAATGTCTGCAAACATCAAAATTGAGAAAACTCAAAATCCTAAACAAAAGCCGGATGAAGAAAACCTAGGCTTCGGAAGATATTTTACGGACCACATGTTTGTCATGGATTATACCGAAGGAAAAGGATGGCATGATGCTAGAATCATACCGTATGCAAATTTGTCCATGGACCCGGCTTGCATGGTATTTCATTATGGTCAGGCTGTTTTCGAAGGAATGAAAGCTTACAAAACAAAGGATGGAAGAGTTCTTCTTTTTAGGCCGAGGAAAAACATGGAGAGAATTAATGTTTCTAATGACAGGCTGTGTATACCAACAATAGATGTCGATTTCTCAGTGGAGGCTATCAAAACTCTGGTCGATGTGGATAAGGATTGGATTCCTACTGCTGAAGGCACATCCCTTTATATTCGTCCTTTTATTATTGCAACGGACCCGTTTTTAGGAGTAAGACCATCTCTTACGTATAAATTCATTGTTATACTGTCACCGGTAGGTGCATACTATCCTGAAGGAATAAATCCGGTAAAGATATATATTGAAAATGAATATGTTCGGGCAGTAAAGGGTGGAGTTGGTTTTACAAAAACAGGCGGAAATTATGCTGCAAGTTTAAAATCGCAAATGAAAGCTAAAGAATTGGGATATACACAGGTATTGTGGCTGGATGGTATTGAAAGGAAGTATATTGAAGAAGTCGGTACGATGAACGTATTCTTTAAGATAGATGGAGAAATTATAACCCCGTCTTTGGAAGGAAGTATTTTGGCAGGTATCACCAGGGATTCGTGCATTGAACTTTTGAAATCTTGGGGTATGAAGGTAACTGAAAGAAGGATTTCCATCCAGGAATTGTATGATGCCCATGCAAACGGCAAATTGGAAGAGGCTTTTGGTACAGGAACTGCCGCTGTAATCTCACCTATAGGCGAGTTTAACTGGGAAGGAAAAGTAATTACGGTAAATGACGGAAAGATTGGGGAAGTATCTCAAAGACTTTACGACACCATAACGGGTATTCAAAATGGTGTGCTGGAAGATTTTTTGGGATGGACCGAAGAAGTATAATTAACTTGGAATGATACATGATAAAGGACGGGTACTACCTGTCCTTTGCTGTTTTTAAATATAAATGATTTTTAAGGGGTTTTTTTATGAAAGTTTTATTGACGACACTAAATGCAAAATATATACATTCTTCCTTGGCACTGAGGTATTTGGAAAAATACTGTAAGTGTACGGACTGTGAAGTTGTTGTAGAAGAATATACCATAAATGACAATATGGATACCATTGCGGGCAGCATATTTAAGACAAAAGCGGATGTAATTGCTTTTTCGTGCTATATATGGAATATTTCAATGATAATAGAAATTGCGGATCAGATGAAGAAAGTAAGGGAAGACAGCATTATTATCCTGGGTGGGCCGGAAGTATCTTATGATGCAGGCGATATGCTGAAAAAATATCCATTTATTGATTACATCGTTACAGGGGAGGGAGAAGAAACCTTTAAGGAATTGCTCCAGGCTTTAACTGATAAGGCCAACGATATGAGACATATAAAAGGGATTGCATTTAGGGATAAACAGGGCAATGTTTTTGTGAATGAATCGAGGCCATTGATTGACAACCTGGACAGCATTCCCTTTCCTTATGATTCAGGTGATTTGCTCAAACTATCCGATAAGATTATATATTATGAAACCTCCCGGGGATGCCCTTTTAATTGCAGCTACTGCTTATCTTCCACCATAGACGGAGTACGTTTTTTTTCAATGGAAAGGGTAAAAAAAGACCTATTAACGTTAATTAACAATAACGTAAAACAAGTGAAGTTTGTGGACAGAACATTTAACTGCCACAAGAAAAGGGCTATGGAAATTTTTGATTTTTTGATGAAGCATCAAAAAAATACCACCTATCATTTTGAAATTGCAGCAGATTTGCTGGATGATGAAATGATTGAATGTTTATCCAATGCTCCTGAAGGATTATTTCAGTTTGAAATAGGCGTACAATCCACCAATCCGATTACGATTGAAAAAATAGAAAGGAAAACAAATTTTTATAAAATTGCATCTAATGTAAGAAAGCTTAAAGAGGCAGGAAATATACATCTTCACTTAGATCTTATTGCAGGACTACCGGAAGAAAATTATTCTTGCTTTGAAAAATCTTTTAATGATGTGTTTTATTTATCACCTCACATGCTTCAGCTTGGTTTCTTAAAATTGCTGAAGGGTTCAAAGATACGCAGCCAGGCACAGCAATACCAATACCGCTATACCAGTCGTCCGCCTTATGAGGTACTGTCAAACAATGCCATGTCCTACAGTGATATTTTAAAGCTAGTGATATTTTAAAGCTTAAAGGAATTGAAGATGTATTGGAAAAGTACTATAATTCCGGGGCTTTTGAAAAATCACTGGCATTTATATTAAAAAGCTTTTATCCTTCACCCTTTAAATTTTTTGAGCAACTTGCCAACTACTTTGAACACAAGGGCCTGGACAGGCGTTCCCATAGCCGGAAAGCATTGTATGACATATTATATGAGTTTTATGTACAAGTCATTGGTAAAAAAATGAATATATTTACGCAATACTTGAAATTTGATTTTTTGTACCACCAGAGGGGTATGCAGTTGCCTTATTGGGCATCAACGGAGCCTGTTCCGGGTTTTAAACAGAAATGTTTTGATTTCTTAAGAAATGAAGATAATATTTCCAGGTTCTTGCCTCATTTTACAGGGGTTCCGCCTAAAAAGATAATCAAGGAGATAGAATTTGCAGTTTTTGATTTTAATGTGTTGGATGAAAAGACCGATACGGAACATTTGGAGCAAACGATTATTATTTTTGATTATGCCCATTCAAAGGCAATTCCTGTGTCGTTGAATTATTTCCTTGTGTAGATAGCTCTTGGAAGGCATGTATTTTAAGTATTTTTATTAATAATTCCTGTTAAACTGACGATATAGTAACTGAAATAAAAAATAGTGGCTAAATATGTTCTTTGTTTTTTAGCCTGCTGCAAGGGGGAAAAATATGCGTGTTTCAACTATTAATACTACCGGCGAAGCTTTAATGCGGCAGAGGGTTACTGAAAAGGCAGAAGATGAGTTTGGACAGAAATTGGCTGAAAAGCGTGAGGCAGTTGATATAAAACAAAAATTAAAAAATTTGCTTGAGCGCATAGACGTACAGGCAGAGAGACTGTCCAATAACATGAACATTGCTGAATTAAAAGAATATAAGCGGCTGGTACAGGAATTTCTACACATTGTAACAAAAAATTCTTATAGATTTGAAAAACAGCAGTTCTTGGACAGCAGGGGCCGATATCGTGTGTTTTCGATTGTTAAAAAGGTGAATGAGCACCTGGACAGTCTTACAAAGGAGATTCTGAGAAAGGAAAAAAGCCGTATTGATATTCTTTCCAGGCTGGATGACATAAGAGGTTTGTTATTAAATGTAGTAGTTTAAAGTACACTGATAGGCAGGGGGTCAAACCATGGTTGTGGTTACGAATCCACTTTCAAACCGATTTTATAGTGCTGCGCAATTGAATACATCTAAAACTGAAAAAAACGGCTCAGGAGGAAATACAGAAATTGAAACGTCGTCTTCGAGTAAATGTGACACTATATCATTGTTGTCCAACAATGAAAATATCAAAACCCAGGCTGATCAGTTTATAAATGCAGTTAATATGCCTGCTGATGATAAGAATGTAAAGATAGTAGAAAGCATGATCCGTAACGGTATTCCGCTTACAAAAGAGAATTTCTTAAAAATATTTGATATGCATAATAAAATTGATATGCTTGTAAATGATCTGACGCCTGACATGGTATACCGTCTACTGAAAGATGGTTCCTTTACATGGGATATTTCTGAGCTCTGTCATAAAATTGCTGAACTAAAGAAAATGAGTGAAGAAAATATTTTTGCAGAAAAAATTCCCGTTTCAGATCAGCAGGTGGATATGGAACTGAAAAATATTTATGGGAATAAACCCTTTAGCAAAACGGAAAGGGAGATAGCCAAGCACCTAATGTCTATAGGAACCCCGGTTACGTACAAGAACATAAGTACGGCAATAAAATGCATGGATAGCATTGAAAAGTTAAAGAATATTGATGTTGAAGCCATTACCCTTGCATTATCAAAAAAAATGGATGTTACCATTGTATCATTGATGAAGGCGGATGGATATATTAAGGCCGGTTATTTTGATAGAAACAGACTTACACCACAGGATTTGAGCCAGCTGGAAGATGATATTGTTAGAATTTTAAAGGCAAATGGGTTTGAAATCACATCTAAGGTGATGGATGCAGCCAAAGCTCTGATACGCTGCGATGCGGATTTAAATAAAGAGAATATTTTAAATACTATAAGTACGCAAAGCAATATTGAAATGCTGATAAACTCAAATAATGAGGAAGTAGCGTCTTTTCTTGTCAGTCGGGGGATTGATATAGAATATGCCCAGTTGGATAAACTTATTGCCATTGTAAAGGATTATTTATTAAATTATAAAAATAAAACAGATATTGAACCGAAGTTTACAAATGACGTAGAACCTTTGAAAGATACTGAGGTTACAGCTAATATAAATAAAGAGCTTTTAAAAGCCTATGAAGAAAAGGATGCAAACAGGCAGATAAAGGATATATCTTTTTCAGAATTAAAGTTAATGGATGACGAAATAAAGCGTTATTTGGAATTTCGTGGTATTGAACCGACCCATGAAAATCTACAAATATCCCGTGCCCTGATTAAAAGTGGGATTGATGTGAACGAGGAAAATATTGCAGCTTTCCGGCAATTGCTTGACGAGTTTTATAATTCCCATGAAGGAACAGGTATAAGGGATAAGATTATTTTTAAAGGTAAACCCGTGGATATATCTTCCATTGATTCTTTACTGCAAACCTTAAAAAACAGTGAAGAAGCAGTAACAATGGTCCATGGGTACGGCAGCAAAGAGCACAAAGAGTTGCAGCAGCTGATTTACAAACTAGAAAGGATACAGTATAAAAGCTTAACCTCCATTGCTATGCTGATGAAAAACAATCTTCCTTTGAATATAAGAAATTTGGATATGGCCCATCGGGTATTGTCAGCTAAAAACAATGCAATGGTTGATATTGTACTTGATGATACCTTTGATATTCCTATAAAAGATTTAATCCTTCCCAAAATGTTGGATGTATCTAATATGAATGAATTGGAAGGAGTTATTGAAAAGAAACTTGAAGCTTTAAATATTCCTGTAACAAGGGATATGGTGGAAACAAGCAAAGCACTGTTGGAAAATACACTGCCCGTAAATGAAGCTAATGTTGCTAAAACATATGAAGCATACAGCCAGTTAAACCGTATAGCTGCCATCTCAAGGGATAGGTATTTTCCGGCTATGTATGACAGGCTTGTAAGGCAGAATATAGATATAGAAACCACGCCTTTGGATATGCTGGAAAAGGCCCTTGTTCAGCAAAAAAAGGAAACAGTTGACCAGGATTTAAAAACTCATGAATCTACTTCTATGTTGCAGCAAGTTAATAGAATACTTCAGGAGGTTCTCCCGCTTAAAGGTATAAACCGCAATCACCTGGCAATTATGCTTAAAAATGATATTCCTGCTAATATCCAAAAAGCAGGGGCACTAAAGCGGATTATTGATAATGAATTTTCAATTGCAAAAGCAATCAGGGAATTGGATAAAATTTCTCAAATGCCTGATGTAGAAAAAAGCGGTTTAGGAGATAAGATAAAAGAGTTGTTGGCCTTTGCTAAAAAAAATATACCTCAAACCGATTTAAGGTTACTTAAGGAAGGAGATGATTTATCGGAAATACAGAATCAGCTTGCAAGAAAAATTTTGTTATTGGAACAACAAGTTAAAGATGTTGGTGCTGAATGGGCAAATTCTGTCCGGCAATTGGCATCAAATATACGTGAAAATATTGAAGTTCAAAATTATTTGAATCGCAATGATGTGTTCTTTCAAATTCCAATTTTACTGCATGATAAAATTGCAAACTTAAATGTTCATGTTTTCAATAGAAATAGAAGGAAAAAAGCCAGTATGGGTGATGATAGTCTGGACGTGGTGCTAAATCTTGAAACCCGTTCTTTGGGCAATTTGGATATAAATTTACATATACAAGGTAAAACGGTTGGAGTGGACATTATGATGGCATTACCCAGGGACAGCAAGTATCTTAAATCCTTTGGCGATATGCTTTCACGCCGCATAACCAATGCCGGATTTAAAGTATCTCATATAAATTGCAAAAGCGCTCATGTGCAAACGGATTACAGCGATAACGAACCGACAGACATACAAGATATGAATATAAATATAAATAGCGCCAGCCGTTTTGAAGTTAGCATATGATTATAATGGCTTTGTGAAGAAATAAAAAGGGATGATGAGATGAAAAAAGCAGTTGCTATAAAATATGAGCCTGGTAAAGAAAATGTGCCTATAATAACTGCTGTTGGTAAGGGGCTAGTTGCTGAAAAAATAATGCAGGCTGCCGATGACAGCGGTGTTCCAATTGTAGAGGATGAATTCCAAACGAATGCCTTGGCCTCTTTTAATGTTGGTGACAAGGTGCCAAAATTTCTTTATGATTTAGTTGCAGAGATATTGATTTTTGTTGAAGAAATGGATTGTGATGGGGAAGTGGACTATTTATAACGATGCGTTATAATAAATAAATCTAATTTTTTAAGGGGGATAAATAAAATGATTATAGGACATAATATTGCTGCTTTAAATGCTCATAGGAGGTTAATGCTTGGGAATGCCGAGATGTCAAAATCTTTAGAGAGATTATCTTCCGGCAGAAGAATCAATAAGGCAGCAGATGATGCTGCAGGTATGGCAATTGCACAAAAGATGGATGCTCAGATTAGAGGCTTGAATCAGGCATCAAGAAATGCTATGGACGCGATTTCACTTATCCAGACAGCTGAAGGTGCAATGGCAGAAATAAACAGCATCCTTCAAAGGATGAGGGAACTGGCTGTTCAAAGTGCAAACGGTACTAATACCGATGAGGATAGAAGTCAGATACAACAGGAAATAGACCAGCTTATTGAGGAGATAGACAGAATAAGTACTACTATAGAATTTAATACTATGACTTTATTAGACGGAAGTCAAGATTCATTGGTTTTCCAGGTAGGTGCAAATGCAGGCCAATCAATTACGTTAGATATTGCCAGTTTAGGTTCCAGTGATCTTGGAGTTGATGGTATTGATGTTGAAAATGACGCGGATAATGCAATTAGTACTATTGATGATGCTATTGAAAAACTGTTAACCGAACGTTCTAAATTGGGAGCTATGCAAAATAGGCTGGATCATATTATCAATAATTTGAATACTTCAAGTGAAAATCTTACGGCTGCCCTTTCACGTATTGAAGACGTTGATATGGCTTTGGAAATGTCAAATTATACTAAGAACAATATTATACTGCAGGCTGCTCAGGCAATGCTGGCGCAAGCAAACCAGATGCCTCAGGGAGTGCTGCAGCTATTGAAATAAAAAGAGGGGGTAAAAGGCCATGGCAAGACCGGATAGTAATTATATTGCCAGCAAAGTGGTAAACGCAACCCCGCTTCAGCTTACATTAATTACCTATGAAGGTATCTTCAAGGCGTTGGATGAAGCGCGCGAGGCTTATGAAAATAAGGATTATGTAATCTTTGACACTGAATTGGCCAGGGCTGAACTTCTTTTAGATGAATTATTTACATCGTTGGATTTTGATGTTGATTTATCAAAGGACATAGGAGCTATCTACTTCTTTTGTAAAAATCAATTGTCAATTGCGGCTGTCACAAGAAAGGAATCAATGCTTGAGGATGTAAAAAAGATTCTTACTCCTTTGTATGAAGGGTTTAATGAGATATCATCCACGCAGGAAGCACCTGCAAAGGCAAATAAAAAAATTACAGGTATTGTTGCAGGTATGACTTATGGAAAAGGTAATCTGACCGAAACGGTTCTTACTGATCCAAACAGTGGATTTAAGGTGTGATAAGGGGAAAATACAGGTAATTTGGGGCAAGTACATTAGGTACTGCCCCTTTAATTATGTGTTAAAAAGTTATTTCAGCCCTATTACTATTAAATTAAGAAAATATACCCTGTCCCTAAATTTATAGAAAATTCTTTTATTTTGTTAATTTTTCATATATAATAAATCATCATTATTTTATTGGAAAAACGAAATCTTATGGAGGTTGTGAACGTGAATAATGAAATGATATTAATCCTAGATTTTGGAGGACAGTATAATCAGCTTATTGCAAGAAGGGTCAGGGAGTGCAGAGTATATTGCGAAGTGTTACCCTATAATGTCTCTGTCGACAAAATTAAAGAAAAGAATCCCCGGGGGATTATATTTACAGGGGGCCCGGCAAGCGTTTATGCAGAAAACGCTCCCATGTGCAGCAGAGAAATTTTTGAACTGGGTATACCTGTGCTTGGTATTTGCTACGGTTTACAGGTTATGGCTCATCTTCTTGGGGGTAAGGTGTCAAAGGCACCTAAAAGGGAATATGGTAAGACAGAAGTAAGTATTGACAGTACAAGCAAATTATTTGAACATATGGAAGAAAAAATAGTGTGCTGGATGAGCCATACCAATTATGTTGAGCTGCTTCCTGAAGGGTTTGATATCACAGCAAGAACAGGCAACTGCCCTGCAGCAGCAATAGAAAACAAGGGCAAAAAATTGTATGGGGTACAGTTCCATCCTGAGGTGGTTCATACTCCAAAGGGAAAAGAAATATTAAAAAATTTCCTGTATAACATATGCGGATGCAGCGGTAACTGGAAAATGTCTTCCTTTGTGGAACAGTCCATTGAGTCGATCAAAAGCAAGGTAGGAGATAAAAAAGTGCTTTGTGCCTTATCCGGAGGGGTGGATTCTTCCGTTGCAGCAGTTTTGGTGCACAAAGCGGTAGGTAAGCAGCTTACATGCATTTTTGTTGATCATGGCTTATTGCGTAAGGATGAAGGAGATCAGGTGGAAAAGGTATTCCGTGAGCAATTTGATATGAACCTGGTTCGGGTAAATGCTCAGGACAGATTTTTAGAAAAGCTGAAGGGGGTTACCGATCCTGAAAGAAAGAGAAAAATCATAGGTGAAGAATTTATCCGAGTGTTTGAAGAAGAAGCAAAAAAGGTTGGAACAGTTGATTATCTTGTCCAGGGAACCATTTATCCCGATGTTATTGAAAGCGGGGTGGGGGATGCAGCGGTAATTAAAAGCCATCACAATGTGGGAGGTCTCCCGGAACAGGTTGGCTTTAAAGAAATAATAGAACCTTTAAGAAGCCTTTTTAAGGACGAAGTCCGACAGGTGGGTTTGGAACTGGGCATTCCTGAGCATATAGTGTGGAGACAACCTTTCCCCGGTCCGGGTCTTGCTGTAAGGGTTATGGGAGAAGTTACCAAAGAAAAGCTTGATATACTAAGGGAAGCTGATGCAATCTTTAGAGAGGAAATATTATTGGCAGGGCTTCATAGGGAAATCAACCAATACTTTGCAGTGTTGACGGGAATGAAAAGTGTTGGAGTAATGGGTGATGAGAGAACCTATGATTACACCATTGCGCTTAGGGCTGTAACCACAACGGATTTTATGACAGCCGATTGGGCCAGGATTCCTTATGATGTAATGGAGAGGATTTCAAATAGGATTGTAAATGAGGTAAAGCATGTCAACAGATTGGTATATGATATCACAAGCAAGCCGCCGGCTACCATCGAATGGGAGTAAAAATTAACATGCGAATGTTCGGCGAAACATTTAAAAAAAAGTTCAGGTTTTTGTATTTTTTACATTGACAAAATTTATGTCATCTGATAGTATAAGCATGTAAACAAAATAGTATAATGGCTCATATAATTTCGGGAATATGGCCCGAAAGTTTCTACCAAACAACCGTAAATTGTTTGACTATGAGTGAATCTAAAAAGAAGCGCATGAATGTAAGAATTTTTTTCCTTTAAGAGAAAAAAATTCTGATTCTGCGTTATAAATCAGTAATCCGCAATTATAAGGTTTGGGTTTGCAGGTATAAACAGCATGCAAACCTTAACAACCTTATGCAAGTAAACGGACAATAGATTTCACTCGAAATTTATTTGTCCTTTTTTTGTTTGCGGATTCATTTGGAGGTGATAATTCATTTAGTAGGTTTCGGTTGTAGCTTTATGAATCCTGAAAATAATTAAATGATAAAATTTTATTCAAACACATGAAAGGGGCTAAATCATTATGGAAAAGTTTTTTAAGCTCAAAGAGCATAATACGGATGTTAAAACAGAAATTGTGGCTGGCATAACGACATTTATGGCAATGGCTTATATCTTAATTGTGAATCCCAATATCCTGTCTGCTTCCGGTATGGATAAGGGAGCCGTATTTACAGCAACGGCAATATCGGCTGCTTTAGCAACATTGGTGATGGCTTTTCTGGCAAATTATCCTGTTGCATTGGCTTCAGGCATGGGACTTAATGCATTTTTTGCTTTTAATATTGCAGCAAAATATTCATGGCAAATTGCATTAACGGCTGTTTTTATAGAAGGAATTATTTTTATTTTATTATCTGTGGTTAATTTTAGAGAAGCCATTGTAAATGCTGTTCCTAAAAATTTGAAATATGCGGTAACCGTAGGAATCGGTTTGTTTATTGCTTTTATAGGTTTTCAAAATGCAGGCATTATTGTTGATAATCCTTCCACATTAATTTCATTGGGCGATCTTACCAGTATAACCATCATCCTTTCCCTCATTGGACTGGTATTAACCATATACATGGTGCATAAAAATGTAAAGGGTGCCTTATTATGGGGAATATTAATTACTTATGCAATAGGTATCGTATGTCAGCTTACAGGATTATATAAAGTAGACCCCGATGCAGGTATGTATAGCCTGATCCCCAGCGCCATTATTTCTCTACCGCCATCCCTCAGCCCCATTTTTATGAAGTTTGACTTTGCGAGTTCTTTTGCCTTAGGATTTGAATTTATTGTTATTATGTTTTCATTCTTATTTGTAGACATTTTTGATACGGTAGGAACTTTGATTGGAGTTGCTAACAAGGCAAATTTATTAGACAAAGATGGAAAACTGCCAAAAGTTAAGGAAGCTTTATTGTCAGACGCTATTGGAACCGTAGCAGGCGCATGCCTGGGAACATCTACGGTAACCAGTTATGTTGAAAGTGCGGCAGGTGTGGCTGAAGGCGGCAGAACAGGTTTAACCTCCTTAGTTACAGGTATTTTACTTTTAGTTGCATTAATCTTTTCACCCATACTTACAATAATACCTTCCTTTGCAACGGCTCCTGCTTTAATCATTGTGGGCTTGTTTATGATGACTTCTATAACCCAAATTGATTTCAGCGATTATACGGAAGCTTTTCCGGCCTTCTTAACCTTAATCATGATGCCTCTTGCTTACAGCATTGCTGACGGTATCATGTTTGGAATGTTATCATGGGTTATTTTAAAGCTGTTGACAGGAAAAGCAAAAAAGATACCGGCAATCATGTATGTTATAGCTTTATTATTCATATTAAAGATATTACTTTAATTTATTACAACCGGATACGAAGTCCGATAAGCTTATCGGACTTCATTTAATTCTAATACCTTATTAAGTGCATCGGTTGATAGCTGAGAATGGTTAATCCTGATAATTTATTATCCATTGTCCGGTATCAATTGATATTTTAAATAGATTAAAATTTGCAAGGAGGTTATATTTTAAAGTATGAATAAAAAACCTAAAGTGGCAATTGTTATGGGAAGCGATTCGGACTTTCCTGTTTTAAAAACAACGATAAAGACTTTAAAAAAATTTGAGGTAGAAGTGGAGGTTCATGTGATTTCTGCCCACCGTACACCGGAAAAGGCAAAGGAGTTTGCCCAGAATGCGGAAGCAAACGGTATTGATGTTATTATTGCTGCCGCAGGAAAAGCAGCCCATCTTCCGGGAGTACTTGCGGCTTTTACCACACTTCCTGTCATTGGACTGCCCATTAAGTCATCAACCCTGGATGGACTGGATTCACTCCTGTCCATTGTTCAAATGCCCAAGGGGGTTCCTGTAGCCACCGTAGCAATAGACGGTGCCGATAATGCTGCATTGCTGGCGGTTCAAATGCTGTCCCTTGCCCATGAAGAATTAAGGACAAAGCTGAAGGCTTTTAAAACGGATATGGAAAAGGAAGTACAAGAAAAAGATGCAATGATCAAAGAGGAGGTTCTAAAAATATGAAAAAGCTTGATATGTTATACGAAGGAAAGGCAAAAAAGGTTTACAAAACTGAGAAGGAAGACATGTATATTGTTGAATACAAGGATGACGCAACAGCTTTTAACGGGCTGAAAAAAGGGACTATACAGGACAAAGGCATCATAAATAACAAGATTTCCAATCATATGTTTAAGCTTTTGGAAAAGGAAGGAATCCCCACTCATTTTATAGAAGAAATAAGCGACAGGGAAACCCTTGTAAAAAAGGTTGAAATTGTACCTGTAGAAGTGATTGTGCGAAATATTGCAGCAGGCAGTTTATCCAAGAGATTGGGCTTGCCTGAAGGTACCAAGCTAAAGACTACGGTTCTTGAATACTGCTACAAAAATGATGAGTTGGGCGATCCCATGATTAATGATTATCACATTTTTGCTTTAGGTCTTGCGACCCGGGAGGAATTGGATAAAATTACATCCATTGCCTTTAAGGTTAATGAAATAATGTCAAATTACCTTAAAGATTTGGGTATTGAGCTTATTGATTTTAAACTGGAATTTGGAAGACATAAGGGAGACATAATACTGGCCGATGAGATTTCACCGGATACCTGTCGTTTCTGGGACAGCAAGACGGGCGAAAAGCTGGACAAAGACCGCTTCAGGAGAGATTTGGGGAATGTTGAAGATGCGTATAAAGAAGTGTTGAAAAGATTAATGGGTGAATAATTCGGAGAGGGTTTTTGTTATGAAGTGTGTTGATTTTGACTGGAGATGCGATAAATTAAAAGAAGAATGTGGAGTATTTGGAATATATGGAAAGGGTGACATAGACTGTGCCCGCCTCACCTATTATGGATTGTATGCGCTTCAACACCGGGGACAAGAGAGCTGTGGAATTGCCGTAAACGATGATGGCACCATTATTTATCATAAGGATATGGGATTGATACCTGAAGTTTTTAATGATGTGGTTCTCGAGCATCTTAAGGGTCAGATTGCAGTGGGCCATGTACGGTATTCCACAACAGGATCCAGTATGAGGGAAAATGCTCAGCCCCTGGTTACCAAGTACGTGAAAGGGACTCTAACGGTTGCCCATAATGGCAACCTGGTGAATGCGAAAGAAATACGCTCAGAGTTGGAAAAAAAGGTGCAATATTTCAGACCACAAGCGACTCGGAAGTAATTGCCTATTTGATTGCCCGCGAGCGCTTGAAAAGCAGTTCTATTGAAGAAGCGATTACACGCATGATGAAACAGGTCAGAGGTTCTTATTCCCTGGTGGTGATGAGCCCGAGAAAATTAATTGCTGCCCGGGACCCTTTCGGTATCCGGCCTTTGAGCATAGGCAAGTTGGGTGACAGTTTTGTATTGGCGTCCGAAACCTGCGCCTTTGATGCTATTAATGCCGAATTTGTAAGGGACGTGGAGCCGGGAGAAGTGGTGGTTATTGATGAAAAGGGTATGCGTTCCATACGCTCCAATTGCATTGGAGAGTCCAAACTTTGCATTTTTGAGTTTATATATTTTGCACGGCCGGACAGCATCATTGAAGGGGCCAGCGTTTACGAAGCAAGGAAAGAAATGGGAAGGATACTGGCACGGGAACACCCGGTAGAAGCAGATTTAGTCATTGGGGTTCCCGATTCGGGTATCTCAGCAGCCATAGGATATGCCCAGGAATCGGGTATACCTTATGGAGAAGGGTTGATAAAAAACCGGTACGTTGGCAGAACTTTTATTCAGCCAAGCCAAAGTCAGAGGGAAACCGGTGTACGAATAAAGCTAAATGCGTTGCGCAATAGCATAGAAGGAAAGCGGGTTGTAATGGTGGACGATTCCATTGTGCGGGGCACCACCAGCGGAAGAATTGTGCAAATGTTAAAAGACGCCGGTGCCAGGGAAGTGCATATGCGCATCAGCTCACCTCCCTTTAAGTGGCCTTGTTATTTTGGGACGGATATCCCTTCAAGGAAACATCTTGTAGCTTCTACTAATTCTATTGAAGAAATAAGGGAAATGGTAGGTGCGGACAGCCTGGGGTATTTGAGCCTGGAAGGATTGTCTAAAATTGAGGCTGGAACCCGGTGCGGATTTTGTACCGGATGTTTTACCGGACAGTATCCAATGGAGGTGCCTGCGGAAGAAGAAAAGGAAAAATTTGAAAGGAGGCACTACTGATGAACAGTGCGTACAAGGCTGCAGGGGTGGATGTGGAAGCCGGGTATGAGGCGGTCAGACGAATGAAAGAGCATGTTTCCAAAACCTTTATTCCGGGTGTATTGTCCGATATAGGTGGTTTTGGCGGCCTTTTTGAGCTGGATATCAGGAAATACAGTAACCCCGTATTGGTTTCCGGGACCGATGGAGTGGGTACAAAGTTAAAGATTGCCTTTATCATGGACAAGCACGATACGGTGGGACAGGACTGTGTGGCCATGTGTGTAAATGATATTGTCTGCTCCGGCGCAAAACCCTTGTTTTTCCTTGATTATATTGCCGTTGGTAAGAATAAGCCTAAGAAGGTGGCAGAAATTGTAAAAGGGGTGGCCGATGGGTGCCTGCAGGCCGGTTGTGCCCTTATAGGAGGGGAAACCGCTGAAATGCCCGGATTTTATCCGGAAGGGGAATACGATTTGGCAGGATTTGCCGTTGGTATTGTGGAGAAGGATGAAATAATTGACGGCTCATGTACAAAAAAAGGGGATGTATTGATTGGTCTTGCCTCTTCCGGAATCCACAGCAACGGCTATTCATTGGTAAGAAAGCTGTTTAATCTAAACGGATATGAGGATGAAAAGAAATTAGAAAGATATGTCGAATCTTTAGGCCGTACCGTAGGGGAAGAACTTCTTACACCCACGCGCATTTACGTAAAGCCCGTTCTGGAGTTGATGAAAAAGGTACCGGTTCATGCCATTGCGCATATTACAGGCGGAGGCTTTATTGAAAACATACCCAGAATGCTTCCGGAAAATTTATGTGCCAGGGTGCAAAAAGGAACGTGGGATATACTGCCCATATTTAGCATCCTTCAGAGTCTAGGAAATATTTCTGAAAGGGATATGTTTAATACGTTTAATATGGGTATAGGGATGGTACTGGCAGTAGAAAGTGGCCAGGCCGATACGGCAGTTAAGATTTTAAAGGACAGTGGCCAGACCGCATACATTATCGGAGAAGTGACAGAAGGAAGTAATGGGGTGGAGATATGTTAAATATTGGGGTGCTTGTATCGGGCGGCGGTACCAATTTACAGGCAATTATCGATGCAATTGAAAAGGGTGAAATTAAAAATGGCAGGATTGTGACCATTGTATCCAGCCGTGCCGGAGTTTATGCACTGGAACGGGCGAAAAAGCATAATATTCCCTGTACCGTAATCCCAAGAAAAGAGTACGCAACCAGGGAAGAATACGATGAGGCATTACTTGGCCATATGAAAAAACACGATGTGCATCTTGTTGTATTAGCAGGCTTTTTATCCATTTTGGGACCAAAGTTTATTCAAAATTATCCAAATAAAATTATAAACGTGCATCCTTCCCTTATACCGTCCTTTTGCGGGGACGGATGTTATGGGTTAAAGGTGCATCAAAAGGCCTTGGAGTATGGTGTTAAAGTGACGGGAGCTACCGTGCATTTTGTAAATGAAATTACCGACGGAGGGCCTATTATTCTTCAAAAAGCCGTGGAGGTATTTCCGGATGATACGCCTGAAATACTGCAAAAAAGAGTGATGGAAGAAGCTGAATGGAAAATATTGCCCAAAGCTGTAAACCTTATTTGTGAGGGCAAGGTTAGAGTAGAAGGACGTAAGGTATTTATAGATGATTAAACAGATTGGCAAGGAGGAGAAAAATGGCAAAACGTGCACTCATAAGCGTTTCGGATAAGACAGGTGTGAATGAATTTGCAAAAGAGCTACATAGCCTTGGATATGAAATAATATCTACGGGGGGTACTGCAAAGGTATTAAGGGATGCGGGAATCGAAGTATTAAATGTATCCGATATAACAGGTTTTCCTGAATGCCTGGACGGAAGGGTAAAAACCCTTCACCCCAAAATTCATGCCGGAATCTTAGCAATAAGGGATAATGAAGAGCATATGAAACAATTAAAAGAGCTGGGTGTGGATGCAATTGATATTGTGGCTATTAATTTATATCCCTTTAAGCAAACCATTTTAAAAGAAAATGTAACCCTGGAAGAAGCAATTGAAAACATAGATATAGGCGGTCCTACCATGATTCGGGCTGCTGCAAAGAATTTTCAGGATGTGGCAGTCATCGTGGACCCTTCGGATTATGCCTTAGTGATAAAGGAATTAAAGGAAAAAAATGAGGTATCCAAGGAAACTAAGTTTAAACTGGCCTATAAAGTATTTGAACATACCAGCCATTATGATACATTGATTGCTCAATACCTCAGGCAGCAGATAGGGGACGAATTATTCCCTCAAACCCTTACCCTTACCTATGAAAAGGTTCAGGATATGAGATACGGTGAAAATCCTCATCAAAGGGCGGTGTTTTATAAAGAAATAGGGGAAAACCCCGGTTGCCTTACATCGGCTAAACAGCTTCACGGGAAAGAATTGTCCTTTAACAATATTAACGATGCCAATGGCGCCCTTGCTTTACTGGCAGAGTTTGATGAGCCGACGGTGGTTGCGGTAAAACATGCCAACCCTTGTGGTGTAGCAAGTGCGGAAACCATATATGAAGCATATCTGAAAGCCTATGAAGCGGACCCGGTTTCCATCTTTGGGGGTATTATTGCTGCCAACCGTGAAATTGATGCAAAAACCGCAGAAGAAATAAATAAGATATTTATAGAAATTGTTATTGCTCCTTCCTATACGGAAGAGGCACTGCAAATTTTAACCCGGAAAAAGAATATACGCATACTGGAGCTGAAAACCATTGGTTCAAAACTTCCTAAGGGTGCATTAGACATGAAGAAAGTGGCAGGAGGGTTATTGGTCCAGGATGTGGATGACGCTCTGTTGAACATGGGAGAAATAAAATATGTAACCGAGCGCAAACCTACCGAACAGGAAATGAAGGATTTGATTTTTGCATGGAAAATTGTAAAGCATACCAAGTCAAATGGAATTGCATTGGCAAAAAATAATCAATCGGTTGGAATCGGACCGGGGCAAACCAATCGTATTACGGCAGCCAACCTGGCAATAAATTATGCAGGGGATAGGGCTAAAGGTTCGGTAATGGCTTCCGATGCCTTTTTCCCGTTTTCCGATTGCGTGGAAGCGGCTGCAAAGGCCGGTATCACTGCAATTATTCAACCCGGGGGTTCTATAAGGGATCAGGATTCCATTGATGCATGCAATAAATACGGTATTGCAATGATCTTTACGGGAATGCGTCATTTCAAACACTAAAAACGGCTTAACAGGGCTTTATTATGGAGGTAGTGATATGAAAGTGCTTGTAGTGGGCGGTGGCGGCAGGGAACATGCCATCGTGTGGAAAATCAGCCAAAGCCCATTGGTGGATAAGATATATTGTGCTCCCGGTAATGGCGGGATACAGGAGTTGGCAGAGTGCGTAAACATAGGGGTTATGGATTTTGAACGTTTGACAGAATTTGCCCAGGAAAAGGGCATTGATCTTACCATCGTAGGTCCTGATGATCCATTGGCGGCAGGGATTGTTGATGCTTTTGAGGAAAAGGGCTTAAGGGTATTTGGTCCCAGAAAAGATGCGGCCATTATAGAAGGGAGCAAGGTGTTTTCCAAAAACCTCATGAAAAAATACAACATTCCCACGGCAGCTTATGAGGTTTTTGATAAAAGTCAGGAAGCAATAGCTCATTTAAAAGATGTTTCCTATCCTATAGTTATAAAAGCAGAAGGATTGGCCCTGGGTAAAGGGGTAATAATTGCCCAGGATTATAATGAAGCAGTTCAGGCAATAGATAATATAATGGAACAAAAGGTATTTGGTGCGGCCGGAAACAGGGTGGTCATAGAAGAATTTTTAACCGGACAGGAAGTTTCGGTATTGGCATTTACGGATGGGTATACGGTGGTTCCAATGGTCAGCGCCCAGGACCATAAAAGGGCCTATGATAATGATGAGGGGCCAAATACGGGTGGAATGGGAACCTTTTCGCCCAGCAGGATATATACTCCGGAGATTGCCGCCTATTGCATGGAAAATATTTTTAAGCCAACCGTTCGGACAATGAGGGAAGAAGGGCGCATGTTTAAAGGAATACTTTATTTTGGTCTGATTATTACAAAAGACGGGGTAAAAGTATTGGAATATAATGCCCGGTTTGGTGACCCGGAAGCCCAGGTGGTTTTACCGAGGTTAAAAACCGATCTGGTTGAAATATGCAATGCGGTAATTGACGAAAGATTATCGGATATTGACATAACCTGGGAAGATAATGCGGCAGTATGTGTTATTATGGCGTCCGGCGGGTATCCGCAAAAATATAAAACGGGATATACGATACATGGAATAAAAGATGCCCAGGCCCTGGAGGGTATTATTGTATTCCATGCGGGTACCAAATGTGTGGAAGGGGAAACAGTAACTGCCGGAGGACGTGTACTGGGCGTAACTGCCATAGGTTCGGATTTGGATGACGCTATTAAAAAAGCCTATGAAGGGGTACAAAAAATATCTTTTACTGATATGCATTATAGAAAAGACATTGGGCGTAAATAAAAGGAAAAAACAAATAATTAGAAACTGGCCAAGTAACATAAGTATGGTATGCTGCATAGGATATAGTAAACTAACTATAAGGTTTGTAAAAATTCAAGGAGGTCAGTTTCAATGTCAGATAACTTTTTAAGCGGAATATTTGATAATGATGAAATCCTGTGGTTCATACTCTTGTTCTTATTACTCTTCTGGGGCAGCCGTGGATACGGTTATGGAAGAAGATAAGCTTGAAAAACCTAAAAGGGCGCAAAGGGATGATTAATCTGTTCATCCCTTTGCGTTTTATAATTTCCAATTTTTTGCAGCATCAAAAATATAAAAAATGAGCATACTTATACTGATATAAGAATAACGGGAGGCATGGTTATGGCGTTTTGGGACTTTTTGTTTAATGGAAGGGAAAAGGCTAAGAAGCAGGAAGAGGCAGATAATGATACGGGCTTTTTTAATGAAGAATTTTCAACGGAATTATACGATACCTATTTCAATGAAACCTATAATCCTTATACGACAAACGGAGTAGAGTTGGAAAAGGTGGACAGAGCTTTTAGAATACGCTATAACGGCTTGCTGGCAAAGAGCGGTGCGCAGGATATATATGCTGTAATTGGATACGGCAACAACCTTAAATGGGAGGACGTGGAGTACCATCATTTGCATCAAACCGCACCCCAGAATTTTGAGCTTATAATAGACGTAAAAAGGGAAGGTAATATTAATATTTCTTTCAAAGATGGTGCTAATAACTGGGATAATAACAACGGTATGAACTACTGTTTTGCAAATAATTTTTACAAGCAGTGACCATAACCACGGTTTTTAATATCTTATGAATAATAAAGTGATGGGTATTATGGAAAGCGGAAATAATATTCATCACTTTTAACATGTCTTATTTTCATAAATTTCCTATTGACATTCCAGTTATTTGATGGTAGAGTATTATTGAAAACAAAGAAGAAGTCTTCCACTTCTCACCTTACGACATTGTGTTGATAAGGTTAATAGGCCTTTAGCAATGATAATTGTTGGTTAATAAGTGGATGGACTTTGTCTGTTCACTTTTATTTTTATATCAATTTATTTTTAGGAGGTGCACTACTATTAGCAAAGAAAAAGAATTAGCGATTAATGGGGAAATTAAAGACAAAGAAATCCGACTGATTGATGTTGATGGTACTCAGATAGGTATTTTGTCAGCTAAGGAAGGACAAAGGATTGCAAATTCGAAAAATCTGGATTTGGTGAAGATTGCTCCAAATGCCAATCCACCTGTGTGTCGAATCATGGATTATGGTAAGTATAAGTTTGAGATGGCTAAGAAAGAAAAGGAAGCACGTAAGAACCAGCATGTTGTAAATATTAAGGAAGTCAGGATTTCTCCTTCTATCGATGAGCATGACCTTAACACAAAGATCAATCATGCAATAAAATTCCTTAAGTCCGGAGATAAGGTTAAGGTTACTGTTCGGTTTAGAGGTAGAGAGGTAAATCATTCCTCATTAGGCGAGTCTCTGTTGCAGAGGTTTGCAGAATCAGTAAATGAACTGGGAGTAGTTGAAAAGAAGCCCAAGCTTGAAGGAAGAAGCATGGCAATGTTTATTGCACCGAAATCATAAGGACTATTATTTGTCTTACTAGTTTTTTTTAGGAAACAGGAAATCCTATGGACTTTAGCCGTAATAGGTTTAAAGATATAGTAAGACCTTATATAGTGGAATACTTATAAATGATCGAGAGGAGTGTACTAAATGCCCAAAATTAAAACCCATAGAGGGGCTGCGAAAAGATTTAATTTTACCAAGACTGGGAAGATAAAAAGAGCAAAAGCTTTTAAGAGTCATATCCTAACTAAAAAGTCTACCAAAAGAAAAAGAAATTTAAGAAAGACAGCTTATGCAAGTGCAGCAAATGCAGCAGTGATCAAAAAGCTAATTCCATACAAGTAAGAAGAAACCGAAGGAGGATTAAATAAATGGCTAGGGTAAAAGGTGGCATGCACACCAGAAAAAGAAGAAAGAAAATTCTTAAGCTTGCAAAAGGATATAGAGGTGCCAAAAGTAAGCTTTTCAGGACAGCAAATCAGGCAGTGATGAAATCTCTTGTTTATGCGTATATTGGGAGAAAAAGGAGAAAAAGAGATTTTAGAAAGTTGTGGATTTCCAGAATAAACGCAGCTGCCAGAATGAATGGTATGACATATAGCAGGTTTATAAATGGTTTAAAGAATATCGGTATTCAAATGAACAGGAAAATGCTTGCTGAATTGGCTGTAAATGATGCGGAAGCTTTTGCCCAATTGGTGGAAAAGGTAAAAGCAAACCAGTAGTTAAAAAATCTAAATAGGCTTGGAAACAAGCCTATTTAGATTTTTTATGTAAATAATAAAACGATTATGTAACAGATGAAAGTGTTTTGAGATCTTTGGGTATAAAAAACTTAGATGTGTAGGAGCATGGATTTTATGTACAAAGTTATTACCAGCAGTTCAAATAAACTATATAAACATATAAAGTCCTTATCCATAAAGAGTAATCGGGATAAAAACGGTGAATTCATTATTGAAGGAATCCATTTGGTGGAAGATGCCTTGAAGGCCCGGGCGCCAGTCCGGTCCATTGTGGTGTCCGAAAGCTTTATTAAAAAGGAAGAGCATAAAAATGTGCTGGGTGCATTGCTGGATTTAAAGCTTCCCATTTACCAATTTCCGGACCGTTTGTTTAAGGAAGCGGCTCAAACGGAAACCCCCCAGGGCATTCTGGGAATCGTTTCCGTCCAATCAATTGTTGTGGAAGACATACTACTGAGGGATAAAGGATCCCCCCTTTTAATATTTTGCGACAGTGTACAGGATCCTGGGAATGTGGGAACCATAATCAGGACTGCCGATGCGGCAGGAGCCGATGGGGTTATTTTATCAAAAGGATGTGTGGATGTATATAATCCCAAAACAGTAAGGTCCACAATGGGCTCCTTGTTTCACATACCCATTGTAAAAGTGGAAGACAGCATTAAAACATTGGAGTATCTTAAACAAAGGGGTATACGAATTATATCCAGTGAGCTTGGTTCCAGGATGTATTATTTTGAAGTAAATATGGAAGAAGGAGTGGTCATTGTAATTGGTAATGAAGCAAAGGGGGTATCCAAAGAAGTATCCGGGATGGCTGATTACCATGTTAAGATACCAATGTGCGGGGGAGCCGAATCATTAAATGCAGGTATTGCTTCAGGCATCTTGATATATGAGGCAGTAAGACAACGACTGGGTAAAAACCTTTCTGTAAAGTGATTGCTTGATTTTGAAAAAAGCACTTTACAGAAAGGTTTTTTTATAGTACTGTATGATGTGAAAAAATTCCTTTTGCACGTTGATTTAATAAAGGGTGCAAGATAAACTGGTTGATAGGAGCAATACCAGCAGGTGATTAATCATGGATGACATAAGGTATTGGATATGGCTTACCAATCTGCCTGGGATTGGCAGTGTAAAACTAAAAAGGATAATAGATGTGTTTCATTCTGCTGAAGCTGTATGGAAAGCATCAAAAAGCGATATTGAAAGTACCGGTTTGTTTAATAAACAGGATATTGCAAACCTTATGAATAAAGATTTGGACACGGCTTACAGGATACTCAAGAAGTCAAAAATGTTGGGAATAGATATAATAAATATTAACGATGAAAGGTATCCCAGTAGATTAAAACAAATATATGACCCGCCGGGTGTACTATATGTGAAAGGTAAACTGCGCCGGTATGAATCTATTGCCGTTGCGGTTGTAGGTTCAAGAAATGCATCTCCCTACGGGAAAAATATTGCCGAATCCCTTTCCTTCCAGCTTGCCCAAAGGGGAATTATGATTGTAAGCGGAGCTGCAAGGGGAATTGATGCCTGTGCCCATAAGGGGGCTCTGAAGGCCGGAGGCCAGACAATTGCCGTGCTAGGCTGTGGTATTGATATTGATTATCCGCCTGAAAATGCAGAGTTGATTGATTATATAAAAAAGTTTGGTGCAGTAATATCTGAGTATCCTCCGGGCACGCAACCAATTCCGGGATACTTCCCGGCAAGGAACAGGATAATCAGTGGGTTATCGTGCGGGGTATTGGTTGTTGAAGCCGGGAAAAAAAGCGGCTCTCTTATCACTGCTGACCTGGCCCTGGAACAGGGCAGGGATGTATTTGCAGTCCCCGGCAATATAGACCGCTTGTTCAGCAAGGGTACCAATAATCTTATCCGGCAGGGTGCCAAGCTGGTTACGTGCGTTGAGGATATATTAGAAGAATTACCTATAAATTATGAAGGTTTCAGTCATAATAATAATGATTTGACCGATGTACAACCTGCTGAAATTGAGATACCTGAAGAAGAGAAGGATGTATTAAAACATTTGTCCAGTGAACCGGTTCATATTGATGAATTATGCAGAAAATCGGGTATAAGTATAAACAAAATAAGTGCCATTTTAATCCTTTTGGAAATGAAGGGAATGATACGTCAGATGCCTGGTAAATATTTTGTTAGGATCTGATATATTTTTTAACTAAAAACAGCAAGAGTTCTCCCATATTCTACAATGAGGCGTTAAAGATGTCCCACTTTTGTAAGTGGCGGATACTTTTGCGTTAACAGTGGGAGATGAATTGTTGCTAAAAAATAAAGATATTGAGACTAATATTAGGAGGGAAAAGATGCCGAATTATTTAGTAATTGTAGAATCTCCTGCAAAAGCTAAAACGATAAAAAAATATCTTGGTAAAAACTATAAAGTACTTGCATCCATGGGCCATCTGCGTGATTTACCTAAAAGCCAGATGGGTGTGGATATTGAAAACAATTTTGAACCCAAGTATATTACCATACGGGGTAAGGGAGAACTTCTTAGTCAATTAAAGAAAGAAGCAAAAAATTCAGATAAAGTATTCCTTGCTACTGACCCTGACCGGGAGGGGGAAGCCATTTCATGGCATCTTGCCACTGTACTGAATATTGATAAAAATCAGAAATGCAGAATTGTCTTTAATGAGATTACAAAGCCGGCTATTAAAAATGCTATAAAATCGCCACGCCCGATTGATCAAGATCTTGTCAATGCCCAACAGGCAAGAAGAATTCTCGATCGCATTGTGGGATATAAATTAAGTCCCCTTTTATGGAGAAAGGTGAGGAAGGGTCTTAGTGCAGGAAGGGTACAATCGGTTGCTACCCGTTTAATTTGCGACCGGGAGGAAGAAATAGAATCCTTTGTACCCCAGGAATACTGGTCCATTCTGGCCCATCTTGTGGATGAAAAGTCCGGCAGTAGTTTTGAAGCAAAGTTTTACGGCATGAAAAAAGAAAAAATAGAACTTAAGAGTGAAGAAGATGTAAAAAGTATACTGTCCAGTTTGAAAGATGCCCAATATGTAGTGACCCAGATTAAAAAAGGTCAGAGAAGTAAGGCGCCTGCTCCGCCTTTTATAACCAGTACACTGCAACAGGAAGCATCAAGGAAGCTGGGTTTTACATCCCAGAGAACCATGATGGCGGCACAACAGCTTTATGAAGGTGTGGACATTAAAGGTCTGGGAACAGTGGGTTTAATCACTTATATGAGGACCGATTCAACCCGCATTTCCACTGAAGCACAGGATGCAGCACGGGAGTATATCAGGCGTAAATATGGCAGCGAATATGTTCCTGAGGAGCCCAGGCAGTATAAAAGTAAAAAGGGTGCCCAGGATGCCCACGAGGCCATTCGGCCCACCGATATATCGCTGGAGCCCATGCAGGTAAAGGATTCCTTAAAGCCGGACCAGTATAAGCTGTATAAACTGATCTGGGAACGTTTTATAGCAAGCCAGATGTCATCAGCAGTATTTGACACTTTAAGTGTGGATATTGAAGCAAATGATTATCTTTTTAAAGCCAGCGGTTCCAATGTACGTTTTCCGGGCTTTATGCTCCTTTACGTGGAAGGAAAAGATGATGCTGACGAAGAAAAGGAGGATAGGATTCCTGAACTGGTGGAAAACCAACAGTTAAAACTAAAAAAGCTGGAGCCAAAACAACATTTTACTCAGCCACCGCCCAGGTACACGGAAGCAACATTAATTAAGGCGCTGGAAGAAAAGGGTATAGGACGTCCAAGCACCTATGCTCCCATCATTACCACCATCATATCAAGGGGCTACGTGGAGCGGGAAAAAAAGCAGTTAAAACCGACAGAGTTGGGCAGGATTATAACCGATATTATGAAGGAGTATTTTAAAGATATTGTAGATGTGGAATTTACGGCCAACATGGAGCAGCAGTTGGATGAAGTCGAAGAAGGAAATAAAGAATGGGTGGAAGTATTAAGGGATTTTTACGAACCCTTTGAGAATACCCTGAAGCAGGCTGAAGCCAAAATAGGGCCTATAGAGATACAAGAGGAAGTTAGCGATGAAAAATGTGAGAAATGCGGAAGGAACATGGTCATAAAGCATGGGCGGTATGGTAAGTTTCTTGCGTGTCCTGGGTTCCCTGAGTGCAGGAATGCAAAGCCTTTATTGGAAAATACAGGTGTTAACTGTCCCCTGTGTGGTGGGAAAATATATATCAAGAAGACAAAAAAAGGGAAAAAGTACTATGGCTGTGAAAACAATCCAAAGTGTGAGTTTATGTCCTGGGATGAACCAGTAAAAGAATTCTGCCCCCAATGCGGTGGGATACTGGTAAAAAAAACATCAGGAAAAAATGCAGTGGTTAGATGTTTTAACAAGGAGTGTAATTATGAAAGGAGACTGGATGAATGACAGCGATAATCATAGGTGGGGGCCTTGCGGGATGTGAAGCAGCATGGCAAATCGCAAAGAGGGGAATCAAGGTAAAATTATTTGAAATGAAGCCGGTAAAGTACACGCCCGCCCACCATGAACCCTATCTTGCGGAATTGGTTTGCAGTAATTCACTGCGCTCAGACCAATTGGAAAATGCAGTCGGATTATTAAAGGAAGAGATGCGGCAAATGGATTCCCTGATCATGGCCTGTGCCGATGCAACAAGGGTACCTGCAGGGGGAGCACTGGCTGTTGACAGAACTAAATTTGCTAAGATGGTAACGGAAAAAATCAGCAGCCATCCTAATATTCAGGTTATTCGAGAGGAAGTTAAAACCATACCCGAAGATGAATACGTAATAATTGCCTCCGGTCCCCTTACTTCCGATGCCCTGTCTGACAGTATAAAAGAGTTTATAGGCGATGATTACCTGTATTTTTATGATGCGGCCGCTCCCATTGTAACCTATGAATCCATTAATAAGGAGATTGTATTTAAAGCTTCTCGTTATGGCAGGGGAGATGATGATTACATCAATTGTCCTATGACAAAGGAGGAATACCTGCGTTTCTGGAATGAATTAATTAATGCATCGGTAATAGAATTAAAAGGTTTTGAAAAGGAAATGGTCTTTGAAGGATGTATGCCGGTGGAAGTCATGGCAAAAAGGGGAGAAAACACATTGCTGTTTGGACCTTTAAAACCTGTGGGATTAATTGATCCAAGGACCGGAAGAGAGCCTTATGCAGTTGTTCAGTTAAGGCAGGATAACAGCGAAGGAACCTTATACAATATCGTAGGGTTTCAAACTAATCTTAAATGGGGAGAACAAAAAAGGGTATTCAGCATGATACCGGGGTTGGAAAAGGCAGAATTTGTAAGGTATGGGGTTATGCATAGAAATACATATATAAATTCCCCAAAGGTTTTAAATTCCATCTATCAAAGCAGGAAAAATGAAAAGGTTTTTTTTGCAGGGCAGATAACGGGAGTCGAAGGCTACGTGGAGTCGGCTTCTTCAGGATTGGTAGCTGGTATCAATATGGCCAGAATGATATTAGGAAAGGACAAAATAGTGTTCCCAAGGGAGACAGCCCATGGTGCTTTGAGCCACTATATATCCGAATCTTCCATAAGTATATTTCAGCCGATGAACATTAATTTTGGTTTAATGCCCGAATTGGAAGAAAAAATCAGGGACAAGAGGGTAAAGAAACGCAGGATTTCTGAAAGAGCCATTAATATTATTAAAAGTATGCATATCAATGAAAAATAAAATTTGCGTTTATTTTGGTTTAATTATTTGATTTTGTAAAATATTAGGCTGAATACAAAAATCTTCTGCATAAATTAAAAGATATAAACAATAAAATGAGCATAATCGACAAATTAACATACTAAATTACGTTTAAATAATACAATAGTCCTACCAATTTAGTACATAAGAATCATCAAGTTAAAAGGTTTTTTTCTTTACAATAATAAGTAAATTATGTATCATAAATATTATAAAAGGTGTGTAAATATATTCCTTCATAATAATATAAAAATTATTATTATTGAAGGAAAAATAAAACATTTGTCGAATATTTCAAAAAGGGATATTCTACTTTTTCAACAATTTTAAGAAGGTGAAGAACATGGGTATTAGGCTGTTTAACAATTTATCTCTGTTGGAGAAAGCTTTAGATGCTTCCTGGCTTAGAAACGAAGTCATTTCAAACAATCTTGCCAATGTGGATACCCCAAGATATAAAAGGCAGTACGTAGAGTTCGAAAGCTTTTTATCAGAAGCATTGGAACAAAGAAAGATCAAAGGATATTTAACGCACGAAAAGCATATTCCCATTGGCAGACAATCCCCTGCAGATGTTTCAATTAAGGTACGGCAGGATAACTCGCAAAACACAATGAGAACCGATGGCAATAATGTGGATATTGATATGGAGATGTCCTTATTGGCTAAGAATAACATTTATTATAATGCCTTAATTCAGCAGGTATCGCGCAGATTAAGCAGCCTTAAGAATGTTATACAGGACGGAGGTAGATGATCTTGTCATTCTTAAAATCTTTTGATATAAGTGCCAGTGGCCTTACTGCCCAAAGAGTGAGAATGGATTTGATTGCACAAAATATTTCCAATGCAGATACAACACGAACTGAAAGCGGTATGCCTTACAGGAGGAAGGTTGCCGTATTTGAGCAAAGAGAAGGTGGCATGTCCTTTTCCGATTACTTATCCAAGAGCAGTAAAAATGTAAATGTGAATGGTGTAAGGGTGAGCAGAATAACTGAAGACCCTTCTCCTTTTAAGAGAGTTTATAATCCCGGTCATCCTGATGCGGATGAAGACGGTTATGTATTGATGCCAAATGTAGATATAATGACTGAAATGGTAAATATGATTTCAGCCACACGTTCGTATGAAGCAAATGTTGCTGCCATAAATTCAACAAAGAGTATGGCAATGAAGGCATTGGAGATTGGTAAATAAATAACAACGGTTTAAGGAGGCAGCTATGAAGATTAATTCCAGTTATCCGTTTAATCCAATAAATGTTAATCAACTTCCTGTAGAGAATGGTTCAGAAAAAAATATAAGTTTTTCTGAATTTCTTAATAAAGCAATTAAATATGTTGATGAAATGCAAAAAAAGTCTGCCAACTTGGATGCATTACTGGCAGCGGGCAAAGTGGATAACCTTCACCAGGTATTTATCGAATCAGAAAAGGCTTCAATAGCATTGCAGTTTACAATTCAAGTCAGAAATAAAATTATGGATGCATATAATGAAATCATGCGAATGCAAATTTGATACTTTTTATGAGGAAAATGTTTAGATATATTATCTTTTAATGAGGTGTAGGTATGCCTAACATTTTAAAACAAATTCCCCAGCAATTCTCAGAGTTTTGGAATAACCTGGATAAAAGCAATCGAAATAAAATAATTATTACTTCTGCTGTTGTTTTTGTGAGTGTTTTAGTGGCTATATTTGTAGTGAGCAGGCCGCGGTATGAGGTACTGTTTTCGCAATTGGAACCGAAGGATGCTGGTGAAATAAGTACGGAGCTTGAAAAATTAAATATTGATTATCGCCTTGGGAACAATGGTACATCCATTGAAGTTAAAAAACAGGATTTGGACAGAGCAAAAGTGTCTTTAGCAGAAGCAGGTTATCCAAAGGACGGGTTAACCTTTGAAGACATAAAGACAACAAGTTTAGGTACCACCGAGGCCGAAAGAAATAAAAAATATCAGCTGTATAAGCAAAGTGAGCTTGAAAGAGCATTAAAAACAATGGATAATATAAAAAATGCTGTGGTCAAGCTTACTATTCCGGAGAAAAGTGCTTTTTTTAATTCAGAGGAAAAGGCCGCCAGTGCAAGCGTCATTATTGAGCCATATCATGAACTTACAGAAAAACAGATTAGAGGTATTGAAAGGTTTATTGCCGGTAGCGTGGAAAACCTATCCCCTGATGATGTGACCATATTGGATAACAACGGGAATATATTAAATGAAAAGGAAGAAGATGATGTATACACCGGAGCAGATAAGCAATATGCTTTAAGGCAGCAAATAACAAGGAATATGGAAGAACGGGTGAAAGAGTTACTAACAGGTATTGCAGATAATGTCAGAGTGGTAGCAAACCTTGAACTGGATTTTGATACACTGGTTACCAGCCAGGAAATATATGAGCCCGTTGTAGATGGAAAAGGAATAATAAGAAGTTATAGTGAAAGAAAAGAAAATCTTGTTAATGGCACGGCCGGAGGAGTTCCGGGAACCGATTCCAATATTCCGGTTTATCCAAATGTCTCAACCAACGAAAACGGTGAATACAATTTAACTGATAAAACAGTTAATTATGATATAAACAAAACGGTTACCCAATCTACAAAAGAAATTGGTAAAATGGATAAAGAAAATTCATCCATTGCAGTTGCCCTGTATTATATTGTGCAAAGCGATGGTACGGAACTTAATGTGACAAGGACGGCACAAACGCCGGTTGATCTTGATAAGATTAGGTCAATGATTGCATCAGCCACCGGTATTCCTCAAAACAATATAACGGTGGAAACCCTTGATATAGTGTCTCCAAGAGAAAGCGAACCGCAACTGCAATTTGGTCAACTGTTGGAAACCTATGGGCCAATTGCTTTGATATTGATCATAATAGCACTTCTTGTACTGATGATATTCAGAGCCAGGTCACAAGAGCAGCTTGAACCACAAGTGGAAGCTCCTAGCTTTGTAGCACCTGTCAGGGAAGAAGAAGTCATACCGGAAATTGATATTGGAGAAAAGTCAGAAATCAAGAAGCAAATTGAAAAGTTTGTAAAACAAAAACCGGAGGCTGTAGCACAATTACTGAGAAATTGGTTGGCAGATGATTGGGAGTAGTATATATAGATTATATAATGATGCAGAAAAAATAGAATAGAGGTGAGTATGGATGCCTCGTGGCACAAAGACAGAGATGACAGGCCGTGAAAAGGCAGCCATGTTGTTAATAGCCTTAGGTCCGGAGCAGTCTTCTGAAATATTTAAGCATTTAAAAGAGGAAGAGATAGAACAACTTACATTGGAGATTGCTAATATACGGACGGTAAGCCCCGCAGATAAGGAAAAGGTTTTGAATGAATTTTACCAGATCTGCCTTGCGCAGGAATATATCGCAGAAGGGGGTATAGCTTATGCAAAGGAGATATTGGAAAAGGCATTAGGGACACAGAAAGCCCTTGAAATAATTAACCGTCTTACTGTATCTCTGCAGGTTAGGCCTTTTGATTTTGTAAGAAAAACCGATCCAATCCAGCTTCTGAATTTTATTCAAGGCGAACATCCCCAAACCATTGCACTGATTCTGGCATATTTAAAACCATCTCAAGCTGCAGTTGTACTTTCCGCATTACCTCCTGATAAGCAGGCTGATGTTGCCAGGAGAATTGCCATGATGGACAGAACATCGCCGGAAATTATCAAAGAAGTAGAAAAAGTTTTAGAGAAAAAACTATCATCCCTTGTAACCGATGATTATACAACAGCAGGAGGAATTCAATCAATAGTGGAAATACTGAATGATAGTGTCAATTTGTTGTAGGATAATTAAACTTAAAGGTATCCCCATCTTTTTGATACAACGGGCTATATCACATACCCGCTGCGTTGTATGCCCTTTAAAATTGTTGATATTGGAGTTTTTT
>JAAYHJ010000014.1 GCA_012735465.1 Clostridiaceae bacterium | reverse complement strand
TACAATAGTATTCACAAGAGATCCTCCTTTTCAAAGGTTTTTGATGGTGATTCTATTGTATCAAAAAGTGAGGATCTCTTGTTTTTTTATCCTTAAAATGTCCTACAATTATTTTACACTATGCTTTGGTTGCCGAATCAAGATGGAAGGTCAGGTTTTCTATGTACTTGGTCATTTCCCTTGCTCTTGCCTTCCTGCTTTTTAAATAGTAATACAGCAAACACACATAAATCAAAAGACTAACTGCAAATACAATCCAATGTCCGTAAAATGCCAAAACCCCTATAAAAAACAATATAATCCACAGATAGAAGCTTCCCCCAAGCCCAAGGATCGCATAAATCTTACTATTATCCATGATTTTCTCCCTTATTTCCCTAGCTTACGAAAGTCAAATATACTGTCTGCCAACGCCAATACAGCAAGTATATAAAAAGGATGTATTATAGGGATAAGCAATCCCACAAACATGGTTATGTTAAGACCAATTATATATATTATTACCCTTACAATACCAGGAATCCCATACCTTTTTAGAAAGAAATCAATAACTGACAGCCCACATATATTGAGTACCGCTGATAAAATAAACGCAATATTTAATAAGGCAGCAGAAATCACTGAATTTGTAATAATCCTTGAAATCAGAAAAGAAAGCACAAATACAGCTACCGTTGTCCTCCCTACCTTCAGTTGAGAAAACATTGGTAAATAACTGTAATCATATTTCAATCGGTTGAGTATAAATTTGGTAAACATCAACATAAGAAATCCGGAGAAAGAAGCAGCCAGAAGTAAAAATCCCGGGACAAAAAAACTTATGGTATCTTTTAGTTCATCCAATACTGTTATATCTATAGAGCCTCTACCAAATAGCTTGGCAATATCTTCAGATTCTTTAATCTGTGTAAACATCTTCTCTATCGGGTCAAGAATAAATTGGTTTATTAGATTTACGTCATATATTTTGTTTGCCAAAAAAATTACTAACAGCAAATTAAACAGATATGCAGAGGATGACAATACAAACAATGAACGAAAATCCTTTTTTCGCTTAAATCCCCATCCCAACGCCAATCCGGGGAAACAGAACCTGGATATAATGATTGCAGACGTCAAAAAATCATCTGTAATTATAAATACCAAAATATACGAAACTATAACAGCAAATACCGCCGCTATTTCATCAATACGTACAATCAACACAACCAGCAACACCGTACATAAAAACATGGACAGGATCATACCGCTGGACATATATAAGCTCATAGCTGCAAAGATTGCTATTAAAGCAGCATATCCAACTGCTTCGATTAATGTTTTAATGTTCCAATTAGTATTCATTATTTACATAACTCCCTTGCTCTTTTATGCCACTTTTATACCACATAATATTACTACCTGTGAAAGGGCTCATTACCATTAACTTTAGTTCTCGAAGAAGAAATATGCTTGGACAACTCAGACAAGTCTCCATAACATTTTTCCAATTCATGATTGTCCAACACACCCAATCTTAGTTTATCTTCCATCTTTATGTCAATGACACTATAGCTTATGCCTAATCTTCTAGCCAATAAATAAGAAATCATTATTATGTTAGACAATGTTTCTGCCAGTAAATCCTGGGTATCATCCTTCACTCCATTTGCCAGGCCTTTAAAAAGTCCTGCAATATCAGTTAACAGCTCGCTTTTAAGCCATTCAATCATCTTAATATTGCGGGTGATGTCTATTTCCCTATCAAAAAAACCCATATATCTCACCTCTTCATATGTGTGGCCAAGCTTATTATATCACCGGCATCTGCAATTTACAATTGTAAATCATTCTTTCTGCTCGACGGGATAGGAACCCAGCATCTTAAAAAAAGAAGTCTTTCTTTTTATCATTGTGAGAGCATCGCGTACATCGGCATCCTGCCAATGCCCCTCTATATCCACAAAGAAAATATACCTTCCCAGGCAATCCTTTGCAGGCCGTGATTCAATTCTTGTCATATTGATATCCCATAGATTTAATATCTGCAAAATTCTATATAAACTGCCGGGCTTGTTCTCCGTTGAAAAGATAATGGAAGTCTTGCTTTTGCCGGCTTTCTCCCCAAATTCATGGGACAGCACAATAAAACGGGTAACATTTGTGTTATTATCCTGTATCGACGGATACAAGATCTTAAGCCCATATTCTTCCGCCGCCTTCCTTGAAGCTACCGCAGCCCAATCCTCATCGGAAGAAGCAACCTGTGCGGCAGCCTGAGCCGTACTATATGTATATTGAATGGGGATATCGGGAAAATGTTTTTTAAGAAATTCCCTGCATTGGCCAATTGCCTGAGGATGTGAAATAATACGGGATATATTCTTATGTTTATGCCTTACCATTAGATTTTGCTCTATAGGAATAATAACTTCTCTTATTATATACAGGTCCACATCCCACGCCAGCATATCCAGGGTAGTATTAACCGCCCCCTCAATGGAATTTTCTATGGGTACAACAGCCTCATCAATATCTTTAGCATTTAATGTAAGTATCAGTTCCGTGATGGTATTGTATGGAATAAGCTCTGCCACCTGTCCCTTGGCGTATATCTCGGCAGCCTGGTGGGAAAAAGTGCCTCTTGGACCTAAGTAACCTACCTTCATGCAATTATACACCCCTTTCTTAGAGCAAAATCGTCAGATTATAAGTAATAATAAAACCAGCGTTCAACCGCGCTGGTTTTATTTGCTATTATTATTCTGATGTATATGGCAACAATGCAACCTGTCTAGCCCTCTTTATTGCCCTAGTAAGTTGTCTCTGATGTTTTGCGCAGTTTCCGCTGATTCTTCTTGGAAGAATTTTAGCTCTTTCAGAGATATATCTTCTTAACCTTGCCACATCCTTATAATCAATATGCTCCACTTTATCTACACAAAATGCGCATATCTTCTTCTTCGCTCTACGACCCCTGTTAGCAGGTTTTTCTTTCTTTTCCGCCACTTTCCTAACCTCCTTGTCATAATTTACCACACTTAGAAGGGAAGTTCATCATCTACTTCAATGGGTGTAAATCCTTCAATATCGTGAGAATGGTCATCATTAAGAGCAATATTTGTTCGGCCTTCAGCATCACGTTTACTTTCGCCAAAGTAGGTTTCCTCCGCTATCACTTCGGTAATATAGTGTCTCTTGCCTTCCTGGTCATCCCACGTGCGAACCTGAAGACTTCCCACTACAATGATCATCTTACCCTTACTAAAATACTTGCTCACAAATTCTGCATTAGAACGCCACGAAACAACAGGAATAAAATCCGTTTGCTTTTGTTCTCCCTGACGGGCATAATTTCTGTCTACCGCGATGGTATAACTACAAACCGGTATATTATTGGGAGTGTATCTAAGTTCCGGGTCCTTAGTAAGTCTTCCCATCAGTATTACCTTATTTAACATCCTCCCGCACCTACCTTTTATTAACTATTCACCTATTTTAACCACAATTGCTCTTATGATTCCATCGGTAATCTTAAAATTTCTTTCCAATTCCTGTGGGAATGAAGGTTCAGCACTGAAATTGATCAGCACATAATACCCTTCATTTAAATTCTTGATGGGATAAGCAAGCCTTCTCTTTCCCCATTCTTCAACAGATTCCAATTGCCCTGCTGACTCAATCAATGATTTAAATTTTTCAACAAGCCCTGCAATTTCTTCTTCTCCAAGGTTAGGATTGATAACGAAAAGAGTCTCGTATTTATTGATTACTTTAGTCATTTCTTTCACCTCCTTTTGGACTGCGGCCCTGACCCAAAAAGCCAGAGCAAGGATAACAAATACGACTGTCTTACAAAGAGGTATTATATTCTATAGACATACATATGTCAAGGTTTTTTTGAAATCATACACATAAGCAAATACCAAATCTTGTAATGTGCATGGTTCAGCAGAATATTTGCCCGTATATGTTATGGTAACTCTTGAATTATATTTAGCATATCATATAGTAAAAGTATGAAAGGATGTATCAACATGGATGAAAATTATAATATTAATCAAGGGATACCGTCCTTTGGGCAGCCTCCCTTTGGTAGTCCTCCCATTGACATGCCCCCTTTCGGACAGCCACCCTTTGACAGACCTCCCCTTGAAGATAGTCCGTCTCCGGGAGCACCAATTGGAGTGCCGCCCACTACTTCGCCCCCTCCCTTTGTACCGCAAAGGCCTTTCCCATTGGGAGCACCGGGCACTTTCTTTGTAGACCCCGGCGTAATTCGGCCTTGCCTCGGACGATTTGTATATCTATGGCTGACATCGGGCCAGGAATTTTGGGCATGGCTGGTTTTTATAGGTCCAAACTCCATTGTCGGCTGGCGTTGGACAGGGTTTAACTGGGTATATTTTGGAACAAATGTACGAAACATTGATGCCTTTGTCTGCTACTGAAAAAGGCATAAAAAACTGCCCTGAGGGCAGTTTTTTATGCCTTTCCTGAACATCCAAACAATCTCATCTTTTCTTTTACAACCTTTTTCATGTTTTCCTTCGCAGGAGCACATAATTTTCTTGGGTCATATTCTTCCGGTTTATTAATGATTACGGACCTTACGCCTTCTGTAAAGGCAACACGGATATCCGTATCAATATTAATCTTATTAATACCAAGGGAAACTGCCTTTTTTATTGCATCTTCAGGAACACCGGAGGCTCCATGAAGTACAATGGGCATGTTCAAAAGTTTTTTAATAGTATCCAGCCTTTCAAAATCCAGCTTGGGTTCTCCGCGGTATTTACCGTGGGCTGTTCCAATAGCAATGGCCAGATAATCCACCCCTGTTTCTTTTACAAATCTCACTGCTTCATCGGGGTCTGTAAACATCGCATCTTTCTCATCCACACTGATATTGTCTTCCACGCCGCCCAGTCTTCCTAATTCAGCTTCTACGGATACGCCACAGGCATGGGCAATTTTTACAATCTCCTTTGTAACTGCAATATTTTCATCCAGAGGATGATGCGAGCCATCAATCATAACGGAAGTATATCCATTGCGTATGCAGCTTATTATAGTACTATACGTTGTCCCGTGGTCTAAGTGTAAAGCTACCGGTACACTTGCCTTGCGTGCTGCCAGGTGCACCATGGTGGAAAGGTAATCTATACCGGCATATTTTATGGCTCCCTCAGAAGTTTGGATAATAACAGGAGCCTTTTCCTCTTCTGCTGCTTCAATAATAGCCTGAAGAATTTCCATATTATTGATATTAAACGCTCCCACTGCATAGCCTTCTTTATGAGCTTTATCAAGTATTTGTTTTCCTGTTACTAACATTCTTTTACCTCCTAAGCAATTTAAAATTCATTTTGTTTTATACAATTTGTTGATTACTACTCGGATTTACATGGTGCAACCCTATACGTATCCCGGCAAAGAACAATACTTCCCCTGCATAATGTTTGTTTTAAATCCTGATTGGTACATGCATTAATAAATTCATATGCAAAACATTTATTGCAAGATAACTGCACCTTATCATACAGTATTTGTAAGTCAATATCCCTGCTTCCACACTGGCACAACAAGTCTCCTTTTTCAGCAATATCATGAATTATATCAATTGTTCTCAACATCACAGCACTATTGGCAAAAGAATCTTCATAACCAATATCACTCAGTATTTTTTCCATTTTCATCTCATACCTGTCAACGGATTGCCTTACTTCCTCATCTTTTCCTATGAATAACAGCTCCATATTAGTGTTGGCACATTCAAAAACCAATATGCCCTTTGCCAATAGAACCTTTAAATCCAGCACGTAAGTATGATTACAACCGCAAGCAATACATGGAACAATAATATGGCATTTTTTGTTAACTTTCGTTATTATTTTAACAGCTGATCTTCCACAACTACATTTAATAGCATATTCCTTCCCATTAAAAAAATCAAAGACTGATATATCATTAAATTCTACTGATCCACATACAGGGCATTTATATGCAATTGTATTCAGACATCGAACAACCATACGCCCCACCCCATTAATTTTCATACATTCTCTGTGCAATTAGTTTGAACCACTATAATATTATTAATTCTTCATCGAATAGAAAAATCCTGCATAGAAAATGAAAAAAAGGGGTTTTATAAAAAGTTAACTATCAAGCCATATATTATAGGTATAAATATTGAAGGCAGGAGGTTTCCCACCTTTATCTTTTTAATATCTAACATGGTAAGGGCTATGCCCAAAATAAGTACTCCGCCTACCGCAGTCATTTCCGTCACTATCGCATCAGTCAGAACAGGCTGTATATAGGAAGCCAGCAGCGTAATTGATCCCTGGTAAACAAAAACAGGTATAAAGGAAAATATGACTCCCATTCCCATGGTGGAAGCAAATACAATGGCAGATATGCCATCCAGCACTGCTTTCGCATAAAGGGTACTGGGGTCATGAAGGATTCCGTCCTGGATTGCACCTACAATGGACATGGAACCTACGCAATAAACCAAGCTTGCAATTACAAAACCTTTTGAAAAATTAGACACCTTACCATTCTTTTGTAATCGCTCCTGTATCCATTGTCCAAACCCGTCAAGCTTAGCCTCAATATTGACCATTTCGCCTATCAGTCCGCCAATCACAAGGCTTAAAATGGTAAGCAAAGTATTTTCTCCTTTTAATGCCATTGACAACCCTATAACTACAACCGAAAGGGAAATGCCCTGCATGATGGTGTTTTTATACCTTTCCTTGAAAGAACCACCTATCCATATGCCGGCAAGTCCTCCTGCAACAATTGCTGCCACATTTACAATCGTACCTAACATACCCTCAACCTCTTCCCACCATATTGTATATCAAGTCGTTATCTACCGATTTTCTTTTCCCTTGCATAATAAAACAAGTATTGTTGTGCAAAGCCTGATAAATTATTAAATTTTTCTCTGGAAAATTCCTGTACATCTTTTACAGATGGATTTCCACCCAGAAAAAAATGCCCAATTACCCTCCTTACCCACACATCGGTAGGAAATACATCATGCTTTTGCATTGAGAACAAGAGAATGCAATCGGCAACCTTGGGCCCAACCCCCTGTATCTTCATCAGCTGTTTCCGTGCTTCTGAAGTTTCCAATCCCCTAATTCTTTCTAAGTCAACCTCTCCTTCCCAAACTTTACGCACCGCATCAATTACATATTTACATCGGTAGCCGCTCCGACAAAAAGCCAAATCTTCAGGAGAAAGGTTATAAAGATCACCGGGCGCTGGGAAACTATAATATACTTTATCATTAAACATGATAGGTTGTCCATACTTCTCGCAAAGCAAACGGATAATTTTTTTTATTCTAGGGATGATGTTATTGGAAGATAGGATGAATGAGATAAGGCATTCCCAAGGATCCTGATTTAAAATGCGTATCCCCCAGCCGAATTGAATTGCTTCTTTCAACACATGGTCTTTTTCCAGCTGCTGCTTTATTTTTCCATAATCCCTGTCCATATCAAAATAGGTTTGCCAAAGGTTTTCAAAATCATCAAGGTTCGTGTTTCGTATTAAAATATCATCCTTTTCTTTTTTTATGTTTATTACTCTGCCATGGGCAACTCCCGTATAGCTGCCGTCCGGTTCCCTTTCCCACCTAAAACATTGGCCGCACTCAAAAATATGGACAGGATCGAAATCTCTTACTCCCTTTACTATTACTCCATCACTATATGGGTATACTTCCATTTAACTTCCACCTGTTCATAAAAAAATTATATTATAAGTATTATATATCCAGTGTACGAATAAGAATATTAACTGCAAGCACATTTATGGCAGTATATTTTTCCACCGCATCCCTAACCTTGGCTTGTACCACCCTGGCGGCACCCATAAGGGGAATACCATACTTAAATGCCAATGACAAATGAATAATCAGCCCGGTCTGGCGGTTTTCCAACCACATCTTATGTATACGTGTAACATATGAAATATTGCTAACTTCGTGGGCGCAAATGGAATATATCACCTGATTTGATATGGTATAATCGCCCAGGTAACTAAATGTAGGACGTACCACCGATTTATCTGCCACTATTGATTCCCCGTCTTTTCCTCTTTTTCGGAAAATTCGCAACGGATCTATCAGGTATCCGGAAAAATCTTTTTTTATCTCAAAGGTCGGAACCGGTATAACATGTTTTCCCTCTACCCTTCTCATAGTTTTTGCCTTTTCAATTTCTTCCGCATCTGCCACATCTTCAATGTGTATGATCTTTGAGATTTCGGGAAGTCCCAATGCTTTTACAATTGCTTCTACCATCCCAAGGGAAGTCCCAAGTATCAATATGCTTGAGGGTTTTTCGCGCTCGATAGCCTTACGTACTTCCAGTGCATGTTCCTTGTCAATAAAAAGAGCGCGTCTTACAGAAGCCAACCGGGTCTTTTCCTTTTTGGCAGAACGGCCGGCAACAATCCTATTGCTTTTTATTAAAAGCCCGTCATCTATGATGTATTCAATGTTATTCTCCCTTGCTACCCACATGGATCGATAGCTTTTTCCTGAACCGCTTGCCCCAACAAAAGCCACTATCCTCATTTATATCACCAACGTTTGTGCTGCGTAATTTTATAAGACAGTGTCATCAGACTGTCACTCAAGTGCACATTTTCAATTTCCACATCACCTTCCAAGTTAAGATCCGCATAAGAAAAGTTCCACAGACCTTTTATCCCCAAATTCACCAGCCGTTGAGAAACCTCCGCTACACCTTCTTTTGGAATTGACAAAATTCCTATATCCACCCTGTTTTCTTTAAAAAAGTCTTCCAGTTCATCCATATGCCTAATCTTAATTCCGCGTATTTCCTCACCAACCAAATCCCTATTGATATCGAAAATTCCTATGAGTCTAAATCCTCTCTTCTCAAAGCTCGAATGATTTGCCAGGGCACGTCCCAGATTGCCGGCACCTATGATAATGGTTGTATATCCATTATACAATCCCAGTATATTGCCAATTTCCTTATACAGGTATTCAACATTATAACCATACCCTTGCTGTCCAAAGCCGCCAAAGCAATTCAAGTCCTGGCGAATTTGAGAAGCAGTAACACCCATTCTTTCACTTAGTTCCTTTGATGATATCCTGGTAACATCATTTTTTAATAACTCTCCTAGATACCTATAATACCTGGGTAGCCTTCTAACCACTGCAATAGACACTTTTTTATCATTATAGAACATGCGCTATCACTCCCCTGCACCAAAAAATAACACTGCCGCTTTCCCATACTTTCTTAATTTACTTGAGTTATTATAACATGATTGTTAATATATTGTCAATATATTAACCCAAGAGCTGTTAAAACATTGTAAATTTTTTATCATAAGTATTTCCTTCCACATTTAGTTTAATCCATAAAAAAGGCAACCTCAGCGGTTGCCTGAAAACTATACTGCTGTAATTATTGGTGACGGTTGATTCTAATATACACATGGTTGTTTTTTACAGTGTCTATAACTTTTTCTACTTCTTCAGCACTTAACTTAAAAATATAGTTTTCCTCTCCAAAATGTTCAGAAACAAATATCGGGGAGTTCTTATCACCAGATGGGTAAAGTATCAGGTTGAACCACTTGATATGTCCTTTATCATTAAGATATCTCTTTGTAATATACTCTCTGACCGATTCGTCCAATTCTACATAAAATTCTATTTGTTCACCATACTCTTCAATATCCAATATTTTACATGCAGACTTTATCTCATCAACTAAATCAATTTCACTCTTCCAACAACCAATTTGTGCAAATTTTGTGCGATTTAAGTTGTCCTTAACAAGGTCAGCCCATATACTTCTGTCAAATATTTTCACACCTGCACCATCAACCTTATTCATAAGCACATACACATCGAAAAGTTCATCATCAGTAAGTTTTTCTTCCTGCTTGGACTGGTCCCATATGGTTACAGGTACATTCGGAAACAGCTTCATCGCCTCATCAAATTCCCTGCTGTATGAATCAAATGAGCCAATTTCACACTCAAAATAAATCCGTCCATTAATTAATTTAGCCATGTTCATCCCTCACATTGCATACATTATAACATTTGCTGCGGCTATCGCAGTAGATACAGCCATGGGTGCAACCCCTATAAATATTCACATTGTTTTTGGATGACAAAAATTGTTTTATAATCAGCGTAATGCATAATAAACCCGCTCCGAAACATTTTTATACTCATTGCTTCAGATTTCTGCTTTATTATACCATACAAGTAAACAATATCACCACATATTGCATATTTATTAATTATTTTAACTCTTTCAAAAATTTAATCCTTTGTATCGACTTTTTTAGACTATTGAGGTAGTATAGGCTATAGCAATAGTCTAGAGGGATTTATATAAAGAGGTGAATACAGTGCTTACAGACATTTTTTATTGGTTTTTTAAGAAGTTGCCATTCCACCCTTTGAAGAAATTAAATAATTGTATTTTACAAAAATGAAGGGGAAAAGACATGAAAAACGAGTATAAAACTTTTTACATATTGTCAATTATTATTCTTATTTTACTATCGATTTATCCAATATATATGGGTATAGCGGTTTTTTTGCAATACCTGCAAAACGGTTATGTTACAGCAGAAGAATATCCTAAATACATCATTCCATATACACCTATGTGCATTGCCATAATAGTTTCTGCATCGTTGCTTCCGCTAATATACAAATTGTCAAAGCGCTATTCCCTTATAATAGACTCTTGTATAGGGATTGCTTTGTTCCTTGCCGGGGAACTGTTCTTTGAACAAATAAAGGTCATTGAAGGATATACTGTGCTGCCGCTTCAATCCTGGCAATACAGTCTCTGCGCTGCCACACCGGAAGTCCTCCAATCAATAGGTGAACCAATCTATGCTGAAAACAATCCTGTTTTTAAACTGCACTTTTATATGATTGCAATCGTAATTATTCTAAATATAATTGGACTTTTATATGGATTTATGAGAATGTTCAAAGAAGGCTTATATCAAAAAAAGAAGTCTCTTGTTGTTCAGCTAATATGCATTACTGTCTTTGTGGGTTTATGCATTCTTGCCTGTTTTACAGCATTCTATCGAAACGGAACATTGCATATTTCACCCCTTTCGGCCTTCCTTACCGGTTTATTTTTCATTGTGTTTGGCGTAACCTTCGGAACATATTTTGCCGGCCATTTTTACGGTAAAAGCAGGCTGCTAAGTGTTTGGATTCCTGCAGCCACTGCAATGCTCACGACAATAGCTATGTACATTGGAGAACTCCTTCTTATGGACGGTTATTTGTTTGTTCTTGGAAAATGTATATTCTTTGAACCTTTAGGTACAGTTCCTTTTTCTCCGTGTGATATCTTGATTATCTTAATTTCAGGAATTATTACTGCATCTCTCTCATTTTTTCTGAACAGACAGATTAAATAACAAAAAGGCAACCTCAATAGTTGCCTTTTTGTTATTTTTTAATCTCACTTTTTTTTTGCTTTGCCAGATTTATATTTGCATTTTTAATATGCTCATAAGTAAGCTTTTCTGCTCTTTCGCCGTCCCGATCAATAATGGCTTTAAGAATTGCCTTATGTTCTTCCAATGTTTTTTTTGCTCTCCCTGGAGTTGCAAAGGATGCACCTCTTGCTCTTTTAATATGATGATGAAACATCGTCAGAACCTGCCGCAAAGGCTTACTTTTGCAAGCTTCATAAATCAATTCATGAAACTTGGAATCGAGCTCCTGGAGGCGCTGCATATCATTCTTGTTTGTATAAAATTCAGACAGTTCCACCGTTTCCTTTAACTGCTCAATTTCATCATCATTGATCTTTTCTGCAGCCCATCGTGCTGCAAGGCCTTCTATCATCATGCGGATTACATATATATCCTGTATATCCTGAGCAGAAACACCCAACACTACTGCCCCTTTATTTGGAACCGCCTTTACAAGCCCTTCCAATTCCAACTGTCGAATGGCTTCCCGAATTGGGGTCCGGCTAACTCCTAACTCATCGGATAGTTTTGTTTCAATAAGGCTGTCACCCGGCTGGAGTTTCCCATTTAAAATATCTTCCTCCAATGCTCTAAATACTTTAGCCCTTAATGAATAGTTTTCACCTTCTAGATCCACATCTATTTTTCGCATAGACACCTCCCCCATACTAATGCCCGATCCAAATTCTAGGAACAGCAATATGGTAATACAATAATTGTTCTTTAGTCATTTGGAAGGTCAATCCAGGGACTTTATAGTATCCATGACATAGTCCGCAAATTCAGCCCCTGTAGCACCCGTATCCCTTCCTGTAACCACAAGCTTCCTTTCTTTAAACATACAAATGTCCAGTGCCTCTTCAAGTTTTTTAGCCCTGTCCCCATAACCAATATGGGATAAGAGCATTGCTGCTGCCCTTATGATACTGCTCGGATCCGCATATTTTGCTCTGCCTTCTTGAACCATCCGGGGAGCCGAACCATGAATTGCTTCAAACATGGCATAACGTTTTCCAATATTTGCACTGCCGGCAGTACCAACTCCACCCTGGAACTCCGCTGCCTCATCGGTTAAAATATCTCCGTAAAGGTTGGGCAGTATAAACACCTGGAATTGAGTTCTTCTTTTTTCATCCACTAATTTTGCCGTCATAATATCAATATACCAGTCATCCACTTCAATACCCGGATATTCTTTGGCTATTTCCTGGCATATATTCAGGAACTTTCCGTCGGTAGTCTTTACCACATTTGCTTTTGTTACAATGGTTACCCTTTTCTTATTGTTTTTTACTGCATAGTCAAAGGCAGCACGGGCAATCCTTTCGGTACCTTCAGTTGTGGTAACGGGAAAATCAAGAGCAATATCTTCATTTATATGGAAACCTTTGCTTCCCAAAGCATAGGCCCCTTCCGTGTTTTCCCTGAAGAAGGTCCAGTCAATTCCCAGCTCCGGCACCTTTACCGGGCGCACATTTGCAAATAAATCCAATTCCTTTCTCATTGCTACATTTGCACTTTCTATATTGGGCCACGGGTCCCCTGCTCTTGGCGTAGTGGTAGGCCCCTTTAAAATGACATGACATTTCTTAAGCTCTTCCAGCACATCATCCGGTATGGCCTTCATTACCTCCGCACGTCTTTCTATGGTCAGGCCGTCAATAACTTTAAATTCTATTCTTCCTTTTTGAACCTCGTCTTTCAGGAGAAACTCCAAAATCCTGTGGGCTTCATTGGTAATGGCCGGCCCAATCCCGTCTCCCCCTACAATGCCTATTATGATCTTATCCAGCTTATCATACTGAATAAAATCCTTATCCTGCTTCATTCTTTCTACCCTTTTTAACTGTTCTTCAACCAGCTTTGTAAACTTTTCTGCTGCTGCCGCTATAAAGTCACTCATATGCCATTCCTCTCCCCATATAATTTATATTATTTATTTTCGCTTTGCTTTCTGGTGTAATTTAAAAGGCCTCCTGCCAGTATCATTTCCTTTTGACGCTCTGATAAAGATATATTGAGTTTTATATCCTTATTTTTTGTTATATTTCTCAAGACTATTGTATTTCCTGCTTTAATCTGCTCCACTGCATTTTCAATAACCAGTTCATCATACAATTCCATATTATCATAGTCTTCTTCATTTTCAAAAGTCAGAGGCAAAATACCCGAATTAATTAGATTTGCTCTATGGATTCTTGCAAAGGATTTTGCTATAACTCCCTTTACCCCCAGATATAAGGGTACCAGTGCTGCATGTTCGCGGCTGGAACCTTGTCCATAGTTTACGCCTCCTACAATAAAGCCTCCTCCGTTTTCCTTCGCCCTATTGGGGAACTCCTCATCACAAGGTGTAAGACAGTACTGGGAAAGATAAGGAATGTTTGAACGGAATGGAAGGAGTTTTGCATTGGAAGGCATTATGTGGTCGGTGGTAATATTGTCCCCAACTTTTATCAGGACCTTTCCTTGTACCCGTTCCGGCAATGGAACATTCACAGGGAAAGGTTTAATGTTTGGCCCTCGTACAACTTCCACTTCCTGCCCTTCCGGTGCCGGTGGAATCACCATGTTATCATTTATAAGGAACTCTGTGGGAATATCCACTACCGGGGCTTCGCCAAATTCCATAGGATTGGTTAAAACTCCTGTAATGGCGCTGACCGCAGCTACTTCCGGGCTCACCAGGTACACCTGCGCCGACTTGGTTCCGCTTCGCCCCTCAAAATTTCTGTTAAAGGTTCTAAGGGATACGGCATTGGTACATGGTGCCTGACCCATTCCTATACATGGTCCGCAAGCCGACTCCAGTATCCTTGCTCCTGCTGCTACCATGTCCGCCAATGCGCCGTTTTGTGCCAGCATGTTAAGAACCTGCCTGGAACCGGGAGCAATAACAAGGCTTACATTGGGATGGACCGTTCTTCCCTTTAATATCTTTGCTACCTTCATCATATCAAGGTAAGAAGAATTGGTACAGCTTCCAATGGCCACCTGGTCCACTTTTATTTTGCCAATTTCACTGACCTTTGCTACATTATCCGGGCTATGGGGCCTTGCAGCCAACGGCTCCAGCTCGTCAAGATTTATAACTATTTCTTCATCATAAACCGCATCGCTGTCCGGAAGCAGTTCCACCCAATCCTGTTCCCTTCCCTGGGCTTTCAAAAAGGCCCGTGTAATTTCATCGCTTGGGAAAATGGACGTGGTAGCACCTAATTCAGCACCCATATTGGTAATGGTTGCCCTTTCAGGTACTGTTAAGGTCTTAACCCCTTCTCCTCCATACTCAATTATCTTTCCTACTCCACCTTTTACCGTCATAATTCTCAAGAGTTCAAGGATAATATCCTTTGCCGATACCCAGGGCCTTAGCCTTCCCCTTAACTCAACTTTACAAACCTTGGGCATTGTAAGATAATACGGGCCGCCTCCCATTGCAACGGCCACATCCAATCCTCCTGCGCCGATAGCCAGCATACCCAACCCGCCACAGGTTGGAGTATGGCTGTCGGAGCCCAGCAATGTCATGCCGGGAACCCCAAAGCGTTCAAGATGTACTTGATGGCAAATACCATTACCCGGCCTCGAAAAATACACTCCATACTTGGAAGCTACCGTTTGTATATACTTATGATCATCCGCATTTTCAAATCCTGTCTGCAATGTATTATGGTCAATATATGCCACGGACTTTTTTGTCCTCACCCTCGGTATGCCCATGGCTTCGAACTGAAGATACGCCATTGTTCCTGTTGAATCCTGGGTAAGCGTCTGATCTATCTTTATGGATATTTCCTGTCCTGCCTTCATTTCACCGCTCACCAGGTGTTCTTTAATAATCTTTTGTGCCAAATTGTATCCCATCTATTCTCCCCCTTTATAAATAACAATCTATAATGATACTAACATATTGTCAATCATTCAACAACCCCGTCAAATCTCCCGGGAGCATACTGGTTCACCAACGCCTCCAGTTCTTCGTCACTTATGGCGCTAACCCTTCCTCCATTGTATTCCGCATCTACCCATTCCTTAATTTTTATAACTAACGGGTCCCTTTTATCAATTTTTTTATCTCCTTTCAATTTATAACGGGTGTTTATCCAATGGGCAATGCCTGCCAGCCCGGAAAGGTTGGTAACCGCCACCATGGGAGGTCTTTTAAGCAGCTTTTCAGTATCAAATATATTGTATATTTCATCATCTTTTAATAAACCGTCCGCATGTATTCCCGCCCTGGTTACATTAAAATTCTTCCCGACAAAAGGTGTCATAGGGGGAATCTCATATCCAATTTCCTTTTCAAAGTATTCTGCAATTTCTGTAATCACGGTTGTATCCATGCCATCGGTCGTTCCCCTTAAAGCTGCATATTCAAATACCATTGCTTCCAAAGGCACATTGCCTGTTCGCTCGCCTATCCCAAGCAATGAACAGTTTACAGCTGATGCACCGTACAACCAGGCTGTTGCTGCATTAGCCACTCCCTTATAAAAATCATTATGCCCGTGCCATTCAATTAATTCATTGGGCACACCAGAATAATGATGCAAGCCATATACAATACCCTGAACGCTTCGCGGAAGTGCAACTCCGGGATAGGGTACTCCATAACCCATGGTATCACAAGCTCTTATCTTTATAGGAATACCTGCCTCACGGGACAAATCCATGAGCTCATTTACAAAGGGAACAACAAATCCATAAAAATCCGCTCGGGTGATATCTTCCAAATGACACCTGGGCCTGATACCAAAATCCAAAGCCTCTTTAACAACACTCAAATAATGGTCCGCTGCCTGTCTTCGAGTCATTTTTAGCTTTTTAAAAATGTGATAATCAGAACAGCTTACCAAGATGCCCGTCTCCTTAATACCAATCTCCTTAACAAGCTGGAAATCACTCTTTGTTGCCCGTATCCATGTGGTTACCTCCGGAAATTCGTAACCTCTTTCCATACATTTATATACTGCATTCCGATCTTTTTCACTATAAATAAAGAATTCCGTTTGACGTATAATACCCTTTGGCCCGCTCAAACGATGGAGCATATCGAAAATATCAACCATCTGTTTAGTTGTATAAGGTGCACGCGACTGCTGCCCATCTCTAAAGGTGGTATCGGTAATCCATATTTCATCCGGCACACCGAACGGAACCCTGCGATGGTTAAAAGGTATTTTAGGCACTTCATCATACGGATATATTGCACGATATAGATTAGGTTCTTGAACATCTTGTAAAGTATATTTATATGCTGCTTGTTCCAATGTATTAGTTTTTTTACTGAATTCCAGCATCTGACAGACCTCCTTATCCCATGATTATGTATATTTGTATATTGCCATACGCGTTTATATGTATAATTGTATACAGTTATACATGTGAAGTCAAGAAATTTTTATCCGTCAGATTAACTTAAATCTTGTCAAAAGTTAAAAAACACCTTCAAAATATATGGAATTCTGGTATAATTGCCGTATATAATATTTTAAAAGGAGAATGGATATGAAACAAAAAATAAAAAGAGCCGTTGGTATTTGCTTGATTCTCACCCTGCTCTCATCCATGCTTTCTGTCATGAGCATTAATGTTTCGGCTGATAATGCAACAACCCCACCCTATATTGTCACCACAGGTTTTAATATGCAAGCTCTCACGCCCGGAGCAATTCTTAATGCCAGTGTATCCGTTACAAACAACAGCGAAAGCATAATTCCTACAATTGCCATAGCAGCCCTTTACGATTCATCAAATAAAATGATAAATGCAGCATATAATTCAAAATCTATTGATATGGGTAAAAGCGAGACTTTGACTACAGGCTTTAGACTCCCGGACGATATAACCGGTTGCGTGGCAAAAGTATTTGTATGGGACGGTACAAGTCTTACCGACACTAATATGATGCCCTTATCAAATACCGTTTCCATTGATGAAGCAGGCATCCACAATGATATCTTGCCTCTTCCAATAACGCCAAAACTCACAAACGCTCAATTTAACGGTTTAACCATTATTCAGGTACAATCGGATGTTGACCTGACCGGTATTGGAACAGATGAAGTTCAAATAGTCTTGCCCGATCAAAGTACTTTGCCTCAAGGCAAGATTCTTTCGGTTGATTTTAATAAGGATACAAAAACACTAAGGGTCAAAATTGATTCTTCTGCCTTTGCCCGTATTACCTCTGATGGTACCACCATTTCCACCAAGGCTTTTGGTCCGTATGCAGCTTCTTCTGCCGTCGTGGTGCAGAAAGTTGGTGAACCGGCTGAAAACGGAAAAATACCAAGCCATACCAATTGGACGGACATGGGGCACTTTACTAATTACAACAGATTCACAAGCCCACAACCCAATAGGGATATTTACGGCAATCCCATATCCAACCCAAACGGCACCAAGGTACCGGTTAAAAAAACAATGAACATGCTGGTTCTTTTTGTGGAATTCCCCGATGCCAAAAACAGTGCCTCTACAGGCAGCTTCAACGGAGTCAGCTTCAGCAGCGGCATGAAGGCCTATATGGATTATCTGGAAGGTGCCAGACAATGGTATGCAAATTCTTCTTATGGCCAACTGGAATTAAACCTTGTCTCCCCTCAATATGAAAATAATCTGGGTTGGATTCAAATGAGTAAAAACAGCTCAGATTATACCGACAGTTCGGGTTATTTCAGCACAGCTTCTTTACATATCTCATATATACGCGAAGCCTGCCAGTATGCGTTTGATCATTGGGGTATCCGTGCCGATGAATATGATGCGCTTACCATTATTCCGGCAAAATCCCAAAGGGGAATTGCAAACGGTCCTGCTTATATACGAAGCGGAACAAATAATACCCATGCCTACATGGATAACGGAGTTCCACGTTATATTAAGACCGCAAGTACGGCAGGAGCCGATTTGTACAGTTGGGGATATAGGTGGCTGATACATGAAACCGGTCATAATCTTGGTCTTCCGGATTTATATGGATGGGAACTGCCAAACAGCATGTTTTGGATAGGCGGCTGGGGCATAATGGGTAATATAGGCGGTCAATCCACCGAACACTTTGCTTGGGAAAAATGGAAATTTGGCTGGATACGTGACGATCAGGTAGATGCAGTAACCCAAAGAGGTCAGACTACCCATTACCTGTCACCTGTAGAAACTCCCGGCGGGACCAAAATGGTAGTTATACCTGTCAGCTCTTCTATGGCATATGTAGCAGAATTTCGTACCAAACAAGGGAATAATGCTGAAAGAGCTACCGATTGGGGAGTTCTCATCTACCGGGTAGATTCTTCCGTTTCCTATTCTTACGGCCCGGTCACTGCTGACAATGTTCCCAAAGCTTGTGCTCAAGTAATCTCCAACTTTTGGTTTAAGCAGGGTTATACGGCCCCTCCTTTCAGGCCAATCAATTCCAGCACCTCCGGTTATGACTCAGGTTGCTGTTTCCAGCCGGGGGATAGCTTTACCGATGAACAATACGGAATAACCATTCATGTTGATGATATCAGTAACTATAACGCTTACAGCACGAACGGTCTTTATACTGCCAACGATGTGGCAATTGTAACCGTAACAAGAAACTAATTGAAAAATTATTAAGTTTAGAACCTGTTTTAATACCTAATATTTTATGGTTTAAACAGGTTCTAAGCTTTTCCAGCAACATAGTTTATTTACTATGAGATTACCTTCAGAAGCAACGTAACCCCGGATATTTCATTTTCCAGTTCATTACATTCAGCCTGCTGACTCCTGATATAACTTTCAAAAAGATAAGCTTTTTCCGGGTACTTTTCTTTTAATTCATTTGCTCTCATTAATATAAAGCCCTGCTGTTCTTCATTAATATTTGACAACTCCTCATCTTCAATAAACTTTTCATCCACAAGCTCGACTCCCGTATTTTGAAAAACCATAAGCCATTGCTGCCTCGTTAGGTATTTCCCGTCAGAATTGTCTTTTCCATAGGCATCATCTATAAATATGTACCCACCCTTTTTCACTGTACCTTTTAATTTTTTAATTGTTTCTTCCGGATTGCCCAGCACATCTCCGGCAGCCCCCAGAATTACAACATCATAATCCTTTTCAATCCTAACCGACTCATTTATATCGCCCACCTGGAATTCACACAAGTTTTCCACGCCGTATTCCTTAGCTTTTTTTTCGGCAAAATCAATAAACTCCGATAATATATCAATACCCTTTACCTTGCAGCATAATTCTTTTGCCAGCCTGACACTTACAGCTCCTTTCCCGCAAGCCAGGTCAAGCATCTTGGTTTTTTCCGATACCTTAATATGCTTTAAAATCAAATCCAGTATATCTTTTGGTGACGAACCCTATTCCCATAAATCCTGCAATAAATAGGGTAGGTATGGAATCAGCTCCGTAGATTCCGCTGTTAACGACTTAGCAAGTTTTTCTTCAACACTTGACACAATATTTACCCTCCTGTTATTCAAATAAAATAGGGAGTAATCCCCACATTTATTCTTCGCAGGAATTACTCCCTTTCTTTCATTTATTTGCCTTTATACCATCAGCTTATTGCCGCTGCATGATTAATTCTGAGCAGGTAAGGATATAACTTTTGACAATGGCTGCATTGAAGTATCATCCAATGTTTCGCCTTCCCATACAAATACTCTTGCAGTGTGACCTGTTACATCCGAAGGCAGCCTGAATCCAGCGGTTATCTTCTCTTCTCCTCCTTCTGCAGGTAGCAGTTTAGAAATATATGAGACATTAACCATCCTGTTTCCATCATACAATGCTACAATAACCAATACATTGTAATCTTCAAGGCTATCGTTTCTGGCAGTTACGGTGGCGGTCAGAACCTTGTCAGGTATAAGCCTGTCGGCGTCGAAAGTGCCGGTAATCGTAATCTGCTCCAGAGCAGATGATGGATCAATTACTTTCACGTTAGCCTTTACAGGAAGTGCAGAACCCTTTATCGTACCTGTTACAGAGAATGTACCTACATTTGCATAAGCACATGGATCAATTTCCGGCCATGTAACTGCTGCAGTTCCACTAATATCTTCCATATAGGTAACATCAACAGTTTCAGGAAGCTCAGGTTCTACTCCTTTTGTAGTTCTTACTTCTATCTCAGGTACACTTGTAATGGTCAGCGCTTTAATCTGCTCAGCACTCAATGCGTAGCTGAATATGGAGAATTCATCTATTCTTCCTTGATATAACGGGTCTGGCCACTGGGAATTTCCGATCATGTTATTGGTTGTAAAGCCCAAATCCGACGGCTTAAATGTCATGTTTGTATTTGTTCCGGCCAATTCACCGTTTAGGTATATCCTTGCCGTATTGCCTTGTCTTGTAATTGCTATATGATACCATTTATTTTCTGACAAGGTATATCCTGCACCTGCATCAAGGACTTGCTCTGAAGAACCATTTACCTTAATTGCAAATCTGGGCCTGTTATTATTACTTGCCCTCACGGTGAGGAACATGTAATTATTCTGGTCATCACCAAAGTCAAAAATTCTTGCCCATGTGTCCATTCTTTCGATGTTTACCCAGGTAGCAATCGTAAAATCATCAAGATCTGATACAATTCCGTTAGGCAATTTCATATGTTGATTATTTGCACCTGACAGACGCAAAGCATTTCCAAATATACCTTGTGCTCTGTCTCCTGTTGCTCCGATGATGGTTCCGTCATTTTCTCTGCCCGATGAATCAATTGCTACAGCACCGCTTAATTCATCAAATCTGTACCAGGCTACGTCTCCCCCTCCATTGGGAGCTTCCTTAACCGTTACCGTTATATTAGCTGTAGCGGTCAAATCACCGTCACTTACAGTGAGCTTAAATTCATAATCTCCTAATGCTGTTACAGTTGCTTTTGTATTTGCAGCCTTTGCATTTACAAACTGCACTTCGCCCGGTCCGCTAACCAAGCTCCATGTTATATCAAGATTGCTCGATGGGAAACCGTCATCGGTAATAGTGCTTCTCAGACTTACTTCCGGGAATGTTGCAGTTTTGCTTGAAGTTATCGTTATTCTTGGAGCAACATTAACCACCCTGACATTACATACTGCCGTAATCTCGTCATTGTCTTCCGCACGAGCGGTTATAACAGCTGTTCCCAGATTCAACGCCTCAACTGTTACGCTTGAAACTCCTGTCTGCGGGTTGAAATTTTCATTGGATAATCTTACAACCTCTGGATTGCTTGATTCAAATCTTACCCTCTTGAAGTCGGCGTCAGAAGGAATTACCGAAGCAGTAAGTGTTTCTGTCTTAAATCCTTCAAATAAAATTTCATTCTTATTAAGGGTTATTCCAGTTACGGCTGTACGCTGTATTACATTTACCTCGCATTGTGCCGAAAAATCGCCTTCAACGGTTTTTGCAGTAATGATTGCTTTTCCTGGTTTTATTCCGGTTACCAATCCTGTATCACTTACAGTAGCAACATCCGGGTCACTGCTTTGCCATTGAATTCCTCCTGTGTAAGCATAGGAAGGAGTGACTGTTGCAGTGAGCTGTGCGGTCATTCTGTCCTTTATGGTAATAGTACTGTCGCTCAGTTCAAAGCCTTCTATCGGATAATATCCAACAGTAACAGGCGCTATAGTCATACTTGTATTACCTCTGCTTATCTTCAGACCGAATGATCCGTCTGCATAAGAAACATCAATATCAACGCCAAGGGCAGCAATTTCTTTATTTGCTTTAAGCACCGCCTCAGCCTTAGCTGCCTTTTCCTCAGGTGTTGCATAATCTTCATCCGGAACACCTATAATATTTCCTATTATTTTTTCGGCTTGCTCTACAGCCTGTACATCCGGAACTTCAGCTCCGTTATATGGTACTGATCCTGAAGAATTGGAAAGCTGAACTCTATATGTCTTGACTACTCCATCTTTATTAAACCTAACAACGGCTACGCCATTCTGCACAGGCGGCTGAGAAATAGTTATTTTTACACTCGGATCTACTGAAGATGCCGTTATAACAGGGATACCGGTTGTCGAAGATGGAAGTGTATAGCTTAACTCATAAAGGTCGTAACCAACAATACCGTTGGCATTGGTAGACCTAACCGGTGTAGTCGGCAGAGTCAACGGTACTCCATCCACCTGAATGCTTATTGCAGGAGGAGCAACATAGTCTATGTCCTTCGTATCCGAGCTAAATCCAAGGCCGATTAAATCGAAAAGATTGCCCGAGCCTCCTTCAGCTACAAGGAAGATAGCATGTTTCTTGTCCGCATAGTCTACGAACTCAGATACATCCACTGAGAATTTTGTAACTACCTGCTCGGAGTTTGCGGGAACTACTATCTCACCTATTTTCTTACCATTCCATGCCGGAGTATCGTACGGACCGTCCATCCAGACATTGATCTTAAAACTATTTGTTGTTCTTGGGGTAAGGAACAGGTTAAACTTTGTATTATTGCCCGGCTTGGTTCCTTCAAAGGGTTTGAGACCGTATTTAGCTGCTAAATCTGCACTGAGTCCGCCAAAACCGAAATACTTGTATCCAATTATATGTCCGTTTCGCACGTTTGTAATGGGCATGTTATTATCCCATATGTCAAAGGAATCCTGCTGGGTGTTGGGATTAGACATATAACATGCATATCCTGCAGAATAATACTTGTACGGGTCCAAACCAAATATTTCAAAACCTTCCGAAGTCACTTCGGCTCCGGTATATTCATTGCCACGGCTGTCCTTTGCAGTCCAGGTATTGTCTTCCGAATAGGGATCAAATGCCCTGATAACAACCTTTCCGCCTTCAGCCACCGGTTTTTCGTCCCATGTAATCTTTACCGGTGCTACCATCGGCTGACGTGCATATCCATAACCCCTGGGCGCCCTGTGATAGAAAACATACCAGTTTCCATTAATTTCCAATAAACTTCCATGGGTATTATGACCTGGATAGCTTGTCTGTAAACTGCTTCCGTCACGGTTCAATACCGGTGCCCGGGAGTCGACAAGTACTCCACCGCTTCTCCACGGCCCCAGAGGAGTGTCACCATAAGCATAACGCAATGCGGAGTTGGTGCTGCTCAGTCCATAGTCGGGTCCTGAATATCCGCTGTAAATCATTATGTATTTGTTTCCAATCTTACGTATGGACGAAGCTTCAAAAAAGTTGAATTTTGTGATATCTTCATCGGGATAAATGTAAGGATATGTGGTTCCCGGCGGGTCATTAATATTACCGTAGCTGGAACTACAAGGCATAAAATACTGTATAGCCTGGGTGCCGGGTCTTACCGAATACATCGTATTTTGATCCAGCTCACATGCCCATGACTTTTCATTGCTTCCTGCAAATCCCCAGTATGCATAAGCCCTGAAGCCAATCTCATAATCCGGGTCGCTTGGATCATCAATGTATTCAATCCATACGGCCGGGTCAAAGCCCAGGATGCTACCGGGTACCGTCCTTCTTCCATCCTCGGTCATATTGATGGGAACAAAGGGACCGGTCGGTCTGTCTGATTTACATACCATTGCTATTCTGTTGGCACCACGGCTGTGCGGGTACAGATAGTATTCCTTTGTACCGTCTCTCCTTCTAACCTCTACGAGATCCGGCGCATACATGACATCCCATTGTCCGTCTATATAATATGTGAAAATAGGTCCTTCATCACGCCAATTGGTTAAGTCTTCTACCGGTGCAGACCAGGCCCTTATGTCAGGACCGCAGTAACTGGTGTATCTAACATCATGGGAACCAATAATATAGACGCGGTATTTTCCTGGATTGTCAGGGTCCTCAAAAACTTTAGGTTCTCCGTCCGGCAAATGCTCCCATAATGGCAGATATGGGTTTACTGCCTTTACGTTAGTAGGTAATATAAAAGAAGGTAATACGCTCATTAACATCGTCATTACCAAAATTGCTGATAAAAACCTCATTTTCCGCTTCACTTCAAACCATCCTTTCATTAATTATACTGTTCCAACATTACTGTCGACAGCCTTCACAAATTACACAAGCCTTACAAAAGGTCCTGTCGCTTTAACTCCAGTAACTGTTATGTCATTTCTTCTTACCCACCCCCCCTTATCTTTATACTGGATAAGCTAAAGCTAATAATTCTTAGGTTTGAAGGCTTTTTTATATATTATATAATAAGTACAAACCAATTACCATCTTCAAGTGTTTACTTCTTTATCCCTCTTTTACTATTTTTAATATGTTTTTTACAGACAAATGGACATTTATTCTCATATGCATTATTAAAAATATCCAACTAATAATTACAAAAAAGTATTGAATCAAAAAAAGCTTGGGATTCCCAAACTTTTTTTCGTTTATATAAATATTAATATATTTTAACAATTATTAATATATTTTAACAATATGGGCTTTATCAATATCATTCAGGTGTTTTTGATACTCCTCCCAGCTATCCATATGATCAATGCTTTTATTAAACAATATGGTTTCAAGCTGTTTTCTTATTTCATGGATATTTTGGTACTCATTTTTACTTGGATCTTTTTTAAGCAAAGCCAATGTTATATTTAAGGCTTCCGATACCCTTTCCTTGTCATATTTCTTGCTCAAAGCTACTTCTTTTGGGACAAACGCACCCAATTCCAAAAACTCATCTTCTTCCAGGCCTCTTTTTATCAAGGTTTTTGTATAGCCTACTATGCAGCTATTACCCTGGCACTCCCCACAAGTTTGTACGCCCAGGCAAATCTTATTGATGTTTTCCTCTGCTTGCTTGTAATAGTTATATAATTCTCTGGATTTTGTTTTGAACAAAGAGATTTTACCTTGCTTTCTTCTTTCAATTACCGGCATTAATGTTGTAAGTATTAATATAAGAATTATTACGGAAAATATTGAAACACTTTGTAAGGTTATATACTGCCTTGGTATAGATCGATACAGCTTGGATATACCAAAGAACATGAACACTGACGCCGCTAAAATTTTAACTGCAAATTCCGGCATTTTATCGCCCAGCTTTTTGCCGATGATTATACCTATTCCACCGGTAACAACCATTCCAAGAACAGTTCCGCACAAAACATATAACGGGTATGCTGTATCAGCCGCCAGGGTTATTGCTGTTAATTGAGTCTTGTCACCCAATTCTCCTATAAAAAATGCCAAAGCCACTGTTAGCACGGGTCCAGACTTAAATTTCTGCCCTTCATCCTCATCCTCACTGTCCTCTGATTTCAAAGTCCAAATTGAAAACCCTATAAATGCAGCCCCTGCTGTTATTTGCACCACATTGACAGGGATATAGCCTGAGATATAGCTGCCCAGGGCTACTGCCATTCCATGATTGAGAAAAGCACCTAAAAAAATACCCAGGAGCACCTTTTTTACCGGAAACTTCGTGGCAAACGCCATTGCCAGTATCTGGGTCTTGTCCCCCATTTCGGCTATGAAAATCAGCATAAATGCCTTTAGTATTTCTTGCATATAATCTTCCTCCCAGTGTAATCGTTATAGAAATCATTGCTCATAATCAAATAAGAGCGAGACCAATAGATTAACAAGCCATACATAATGGCCTACTAATCTAAAAGTCTCGCTCCTTTAGTCAATGCTAAAGTAAATAAAACCAGGATTTCTCCAGCATGTTGATTTTATTTTGGCTTATAGCCATAGCTACTCCCTTTTAGAACTTATTTAATTTAGTTGTATTCTACTACAACTTTCTTATATTGTCAATAATTAATACCCCTTTGACTCTTCAGGCACAGCTAAAATCTTTACTCAATACATAGCTTTAGCAAAGCAGAACTGTTTTCCCATAAAATCTTGTTCTGCTCCTCCGGCGTAAAGCCAAGATTCATAAACCGTTCTAATTCCTCAAGGGGTGACCACATGGGGTAATCACTTCCAAAGAGCACTTTATGAACCCCATGTTTTCGAATCATTTCTTTTGCCCTATCCCTGCTCAGAAAAGCCAAAGAACTGGATGTGTCAAAATACACATTTCGACCAACTAAATATTCCATGGACTCCCTCCACATGCTATATCCTCCCAAATGTGCTGCTATCACCGTAAGGCGGGGAAACATGTCCAATACCCTTGCAAGCCTTTGTGGACTGGAAGCATCACTATTTTCATCACCCATGTGCATAAGGACAATCAATCTTCCTTCTAAAGCTTTGTATATAGGCATCATCCCTTCATCATCAATATTAAAACCCTGAAAATCAGGATGCAGCTTAATTCCCCGAAGTCCCATAAGCATTACCCTTTCAATCTCAGCCTCAATGTCCACAAGTCCCGGGTGTAAGGTAGCAAACCCTATACAATTGGAATTTTTGTTTATGATTCCAGCAATAAAATCATTAATGGATTTTACCTGCTCTGGTTTGGTTGCCGTGGAATGAACGACAAACTTATCAATACCGGCCTTTTCCCCTTGAACTTTTAAGTCCGATATGGTTCCCTCCCCATACATGGATATATTATAGTAATCCCCAATCGACTTGACTGCTTTATTGGCTATCTTCTCAGGAAATATATGACAATGTATATCAATTATTTTCATAAAAAGACCCTCTTCTGTGAAAATACTTTATTTACGCTTTGTTATATTAATTTTCTTCTCCGGAAACCTGCAGTAATAAAACGCCAGGCTGCCTTTCTGTTTGTCAGCCAGGCAATCTGAACGTCATTTTTTGTGTTGTTTAGTATTTTGGGTATGAAAAACTTTGCAACCGTTTCAGGCCTGTCCGCCAATATATTAAACAGTTTTTTGAACCTTTCGTCCGATATAACTTCTGACTGTTCTCCATCCGGTGTTTTAGTAATGAAATCGGTCAGCATCATACCGGGTGATAAACGTCCTGCTATTATGCCTGTACCACTTAATTCTCTGGCCAGTCCTTTCATAAAATACGTTAATGCACACTTGGTGGTCCCATAAAGTATAGTCTTTAATTGAATCATATTGTTGGAACCTAATCCTTCCATGCTGTATATTGCACCATGTCCTTGTTTTAGCATGCCCGCTGCTGCAATTTGAGAACCGTATATCATACCGATAATGTTGGTCCTAATAACATTTTCAGTATACGATTGTCCCGTTTCCCACGAAAACATATATGGTGCGTTTTGGCCCGCATTATTGATCCATATATCTATGCTTCCCCACTGTTTAAAAGAAGTATCCCAAAGATTTTGCAGACTTGCTTTTTCCTGGACATTGCACTGAACATAAATGTATTTACCTTTATAAGGCAACAGTTCACTGCTAGCCGCTTCCGACAAGGTTTCACCACGCCCGGACAGTGTAACGTTACATCCTGCTTTCAGAAACTCTTTTGCCATAGCAAAACCAATACCCCTGGTGCTTCCGGTTATCACAACATTCTTCATAAATAGTCCTCCTTGTTCAAAAGGTTTCTTACATATGCATTTATATGCATTGTTTTGTTCCATTTTATACAAATAAGTTATTATTATCAAGTGAGTGCTATAGTTTTCAAAAGTTCATTTATGATAATATACTTGATTTTTCATCAGCTCGTATTATAATATAAGAAAAATACAAGGGGAGCTTGCAATAAGCAGGCTGAAATTAAGCTGTGTGCTTAGACCCGTAACCTGATTTGGGTAATGCCAACGTAGGGATATATTCAGGAGAAATTAATGCATATATACTTTCATTGGTATGTATGCATTTTTTGTCCTGCCCTATCCTGGGTTTTAATTTGGAAAGGAGATAGGTATGTTTAAAGAATGTATTGAAAATGTCCGCAAAAAAACTCCCCTTATACACAATATTACAAACTATGTAACCGTAAATGATGTTGCAAATGCCCTTCTTGCCTGTGGAGCAAGCCCTATTATGTCCGATGATTGGGAAGAAGTGGAAGAAATCACATCCCTTTGCGACGGGCTGAGCATCAATATCGGAACACTGAATAAGAATACAATCCCCTCTATGTTCCTTGCCGGAAAAAAAGCAAACGAATTAAAACACAAAGTCTTGCTTGACCCGGTTGGCGCCGGTGCAAGCAAACTGCGTACGGATACAGCAGTTAAGCTGATGAAAGAGGTTAAATTCAACGCCATAAGAGGAAACATTTCTGAAATCAAGGCATTAGCCCTTGGAAGGGGCAATACAAAGGGTGTTGATGCCAACGTGGCTGATATGGTAACCGAAGATTCTCTTAATAATGCGGTGGACTTTGTAAAAACCTTTGCAAAAGAAGCAGGATGCATTGTAGCTGTGACAGGGGCCATTGACCTTGTAACGGATGGTAATCAATGTTATGTCATCAGAAATGGTAGGGCAGAAATGGGAAAAATTACAGGCACAGGTTGTCAGCTTTCAGCCATAATGACAGCATTTCTTGTTGCCAATCCGGACAGGGAGCTTGAGGCAGCCGCTGCAGCCGTATGCACCATGGGCCTTGCAGGAGAAATAGGCTGGAGCAATATGCAGCCTTCAGAGGGGAATTCAACCTATAGAAACAGAATCATTGATGCTATTTATAAAATGGATGGAGAGATGTTGGAAAAGGGAGCAAGATATGAAATTCGATAAAAAAGCTTAATATACAGTAGAATGGAGGATAAAATGAAAACAGCATTAACAATTGCAGGAAGCGACTCTTGCGGAGGCGCCGGTATCCAGGCAGATATTAAGACAATGACCGTAAACGGCGTATATGCCATGAGTGCAATTACTGCGCTTACCGCACAAAATACAACCGGCGTTACAGGCGTGATGGAGGTTACTCCGGAGTTTTTAGGAAAACAGTTGGACAGCATTTTTACTGATATATTCCCGGATGCGGTAAAAATCGGTATGGTTTCATCCGTTAAATTGATTGAAACAATAGCAGAAAAACTAAAGTTTTATAATGCAAAAAACATTGTTGTGGACCCTGTAATGTTTTCCAAAAGCGGTTCAAAACTTCTTCAGGATGATGCGGTGGAAACTTTGAAAAACTGTTTGTTCCCTATGGCGGTTTTATTAACCCCGAATATTCCGGAAGCATCTGTTTTATCGGGAATACCCATTAAAAATGAAACGGATATGATAAAAGCAGCTGAAATAATCAGTAAAGGATATGGATGTGCCGTTTTATGCAAAGGCGGGCATAATATAAACGACGCTAATGATTTATTGTACCATGACAACAAATACAAGTGGTTTATAGGAGAGAAAATTAACACTAAAAACAACCACGGGACAGGATGTACTTTATCCAGCGCTATCGCTGCCGGCCTTGCCAAAGGTATGGATTTGGAAACATCAATCCAATCAGCAAAGGAATACGTATCCGGTGCATTAAAGGCAATGCTTGATTTAGGAAAAGGGAGAGGGCCTCTTAATCATTTATGGAATATTTGTAAGCATTAATAATGTAAAAGCACTTGCTGTTTAAACAGCAAGTGCTTTTATTTCCAAATACCCTTTTAAGCAGTAAGCTCCACAACATTTGATAAGGGTATCATGCTGGTTTCATCGATGTTTTCTCCGTCCCATACAAACACTTTAACTTTATGACCTGTCACATCTGCAGGCAACAGGAATCCAGCACCCAAGATCTCTGAGCCGCCGGCAGGTATCGGTTTTGAGATGTATGATACATTTATCATTCTGTTTTCCTGGTCATATAGTGCAACAATGACCATCACTTTATATTCCTCGGTACCGGTGTTTTGGGCATTTACATCTGCCATTAAAGTCTTGTTCGGAATGAGGCGATCGATGTTGAATGTAGCATTTACTTTGATATCACTTTCGTCTGCACTTACAAGTTCACCTATACTTTCAATATGGAAATAATCATAAGCAACGTTTAAATCGGTACTTGAACCGGAGCGATTAAATGCAACCAATCCTGCTTTTACATCACTTAAATTTATTTCGGTTGTGCCTATAAGTACAAACTCTTCACCGTCAACCGAGTAATACAAGGAATATTTATTGCCTTTTTTCACCATTCTGAACCATACGGCATTTCCACTTCCTACAATGTTTTGTGCATTTGCAACAGTGAACCTTGTAGACGCTCTTCCATTGGTTTCACCCAGTACTACAAAACGGCTCGCCGTTCCAAAGAAAGAATTGTATTCCCAGGTTAGTTTCAGGTAATTATCATCATCCTGGTAGGCAATTATTCCACCCTGCTCATAACGGGTTGAAGGTCTCTTGGAAAATACCAGTTTTGACTCCATTACCCAGTCACCGGGTGCATCCTGAATCAATATGTTTCTTGCTGTATTTGTACTGCCCTCGAGATCCCCGGTTTCAGAAGTTATGGTCATAGAACCGGGGTTTTTGATAAGGCTCCAGTTATTAGGATTCTCCCTTATCCATCTCCATTGGGGTCCCAGTGTCTCCGAATCAAACTCGTCACTTCCGCGGATAGCATAGTTGAAATTAATCTTGTAAACATACTGATTGTATTCATTGCTTACGGTAACTGTAGCTTCTCCTGTTGGTGCAGAAGCCTGGGTTATGGTTACCGTGCAATTGGGGTCGCTAGCTGTTGCCTCTACCTGTGGAATTGATGTGGTACCTTCCGGAAGTATCATACTATAATTAAACACATTCGGATTGAATTCACTCAATTGTTTGCCGTTCACTTTCAGGCTGCTCAGCGTATTATCAAGGTTTTCTCCTATCACATCGCTTCTGGTAATACCATTTTCATTATAGGCATCAACCGTAAAGTAGTATTCCTGTCCAACGATTAAAGAATTAATTTTAAAAGAGGTAGCGGTCCCTGAGAGTACCTGATAATGATTATATAATTTATCTGGAGCAATACCGTAGCGGATTATATATCCCTGGGCATTCGGTACACTGTTCCAATAAACGACAGCTGACCTTCTGTCCATCTGCCTTGCCACTTTAACGGTTTCAACCTTGCCAGGCAACGTGCCATCGCCTTTACCAAACACCCTCAGATCCATGATGGAAAAGTTACCATAACCCGGGAATGGGCCTTTATTGGTTATTTTTATATATCTGGCGTTAACCGGCTCGGGTAATTGAATGTAGTCATTACTATATTCCTTATCATTGTTGCTCTTATCAGCCAGTACATGCCATGTCGTGCCGTCCAAAGAGTACTCCAACAAATACTTGTATGAGAACTGTACCGGTCGGGTTTGATTTGCGTCATAATAAGTGCTTCCATAACATCCAAAGTTAACCTGAATTGCATGAACTGTCTTAACGTCTTCCAGGTCTATCTGCAGCCATTCTCCTTCATTTCCTGAAACTGCGCTCCAGGATGTCCTGATATTCTCATCTACTGCATTGGAAGGTGCATATTCGGGACTAACAACCGAGGAAGCGGTAACCGGTTTATTAAATGACACCAAATACCAACCAGGAGAGTTGTCCTTTACCGGATCGGATTTTACTCCGGGTATGTACTGGGGATAATCACAAAATACAGTGTTTGTGTACAACAGGCCATCCTCATCAAATCCTGCCGGTATGATGGCAAGCCTTCTCTCGAACATATGCTTTACAGAGATTGTCACACAATCAATCTTCCACCAGTTTCCGTTCAAATCCTGGAATAAATCTCCGTGTCCGGTACCCGTAACAAAACCGGTCTGCTTCATTGTTGCAGGACTATTGGGGGCTAATGTAAACGGACCTGTAGGCGAATCGGAAACATAATAACCATCGCAATAGCTTCTCATTTCCGTTCCCGGCGTCGCATACTGCAGGTAGTATTTCCCGTTATATTTTGTCATTATGGCTCCTTCAAACCAAGAATCGCCATCGTAATTTGTATTATCATCTCCAAATACTTCATATCCGTTTTCTGCTTTATTCGAAGATATTAATACGATAGGAGAACCAATTTGGCTCATATTATTATTGGGATCGAGCTCGACAACCGAGATGCTGCCATGGGCTGCAAGGCCGTAATAACAGTAAACTCTTCCGTCATCATCAAGAAACAGATAAGGATCTTGGAAACCGGTGTTCGTTCTCACTAATTCCCATACTCCGCTTTTAGGATCATTGGTCTTGTATATATTTCCATTCTCCGACGAGGTATAGTACATGGTATCTCCGATTACCAATACCGAAGGTGCATACTTAACGACATCGAGACCTGTAGGTTTGACGAAGTTCCAATTAACCATATCCGAAGACCACCAGTATCCGGCGGACTGGGAGGCAAATAGGTAGTATTCACCTTTATAAACTTTAATTACCGGGTCTGCTGCTGCCTTAAAGCTTTCCGAAGTGTTCCACCAGTTATACTCAATATTGATTGGATTACAGAATGTATCAGGGAATGTTGAAGCCGAAACATTAATCATGGATAAAGCCATGAACATCATTACTATTACGGTAATGACCATAATAGTAGTCAATATCCTTGTTTTCATTCACAATACACTCCTTTTATTTTTTTTGACTTCTTTATTTTACAGGAAAGTTGTTAATATACCCTCATAGGCATTACTCCCTCCCTTAGAAGTCATAATAAGCGGCTGCTTAAAATTGTTATTTTGGGCTTACTGTTTATGTAATTTTTTGTTTACTATTTAATTAAATATTACACTATTTTTCTATAGATGTAAATATACTAATGTAAATTTATTATTTTCATTATATGGGATGTACCTTATAGACAGTTAATAAAATACAATCCAATATAGCACCTTAAAATAATAAAAAAGGGCAGTGTTACTGCCCAAAGCGGATATTATTGTACAACGGTATTAATCTTAAAATAAGAATTAGGCGATATGGAAACAAAGTTGCCATCGGCAAATAAAATATCGTTTTTCATTTTAATCTGAACCTGATTCAATACCCTGATTAATTCCGTTCTTTTATTTTCATCGAAAGTAAATTCGACACCATATTCAAACAAACCATCATCAATTTCACGTGTCCATACCGGGCAACCATATACAATTATTTCTTCTCCTATTAACTGGGTTATGAATTGCAAAATTATCTCTCTTATAATAGGGAATCTGATAGGAGAGATAAAGCATAAACCTCCGGGGCCAATATTCTTTACCAGCACTTTAGTATTACCCACATTTACCTTTTTACCTTTAATCTCTAAAATACTTAAATCAGCTTCCAGTAGCTGTACAAACTTTATTCGGAAAAATTTACGCCTGTCCTGTTGAACTTTTACGCTTTGTGTCACTAACGGTGTACATTTCCTCTTAGCCAATATTTCTTCGAAGTCTGCCAATGGAACCGGTTTGCTAAATATATGACCTTGTCCCGTATAGCATTTTAGCTCCCTAAGGAAATCCAGCTGTTCCAATGTCTCCACATGCTCTGCAACTAACTTAATTTTCAATTCTTTTGCCATTTTAATTATATACCGAATTATAGTGGTATTTTTCTCATTTATATTTATGTTTTTTATAAAATACCCATCTATTTTTATAATATCAATGTTAAGAGAAGCCAAATAAGCTAATGAAGAATATCCTTTACCAAAATTATCAAGAGCAATCTGTATACCAAGGGCTTGTAACCTTTTAATATCTGTAATTACTTTGTCTGTTCTTTCCATCAACATGTTTTCTTTTATTTCTATAATCAAAAAATCAGGGTTCAACCCATGTTCATCAATTATATTTTTAATTTTCTCCACGAAATCAGACTCAAGAAACTGCATGGTTGAATAATTTATAGATATCTTTATATTAGGCAGTCCCTTATTTAACCACTGCTTATAATTACGGCATACTTCCCTTAACAGCCAGTCTCCTATCTTAATTATACATCCTGTTTCTTCTGCTATGGCAATAAATTCAGCAGGCGAAACTACTCCCCATTCAGGATGTTCCCATCTGATTAATGCTTCAGCAGCTAATATGCTATCCGTTATGAGGTTTACGATTGGTTGATAGTATATTTTAAGCTGATCCTTTTCCATAGCCTTTTTTAAGTCATTACGAAGAATAAATTGTTTGTAACTCTGAATATTTATATCCGGAGAATAAAACCTATATCGGTTCTTTCCCTCGTTTTTTGCCAGGAACAATGCGGTTTCAGAATTCCTGACAAGCAGCTCATTTTCCTCTCCATCCTTTTGATAAATACTTATGCCCATGCTTATATCTACATCCAATTCATATTTATCCACTTTTATAGTTTGCGAGAACAAATCGAAAATATCTTTTATAATGGTTTCATATTCGGAAATCGTATGCTTACCTACAATAATAATGGCAAATCTGTCATCACAATAACGACATAAAAAATTTTCAGTTCCACAATATAGTTTAAGTTTTACAGCTATCCGTGTGATATATTGTTCTGCCAACTCTTGCCCCAAAGTATTCTTCATATATGCTAAACTATCAATATCAAGCATAAATATGGCAAATTCTGTACCATCTTCTTTTGCCTTCTTCAGCAACATCTTATATTTTTTTTCAAAACAAAGTTTATTAGGCAACCCAGTCAATTGATCATGGGTGGATAGGTATGCAATCCTCTGCTGGTTTTTTATCCTATCCGTAATATCTCTAAAATTTACTACAATCCCTTCTACTGCCGGATCATGTAAAAATTTTCGCATATAAAACTCCAGATAGATGTCTCTTCCATCCTTTGCCTTGAATAAAATATCCGTTTTAACTTTCTTTTCAGGATTTTTTAATACAATTTCAATAATTTTGGCTAGTTTTTGAGCTTCCGGCTTTTCATAAAATTCATATATCTTCCTGCCTATACGTTCTTCAGGCTTATAACCGGTGATCTTCTCAGATCCTTTACTTATATACAATATTCTCCCCTCAGAATCCAAAATCTCAAAAATATCAATGGATTCCTTTACTAAAGCATCAAATCTTTTTTGGATTTTATTTATTTTTTCTTGTTTCAGCTCTGCTTCTTTCTCTAGTTCTTTTTTATCTGTTATATCCTGAACAGTTCCATATATGCGTATAGGATTTCCTTCCTTGTCAAAAATGAATTCTACCAATTCGTATAAATTTCTGACGGAACCATCCTGACGTATAATCCTAAATTCCAGTTCAATTGGTTTATTAGCAGGATTTGCTAACATATCATCGATGGCTTTTGCATCTTCCGGATAAACATATTTTTTAAAGTCCTCAATCGTCTCACAAGATGTATTGGAAGAAAAACCAAATATTCTGCAGGCTTCATCCGACCAGTAAATCTTATTGTTAACAATATCTGCTTCCCAGCTTCCTATACGTGCCAAGGCTTGGGCTTGGTTAATAATTTTATAACTCCTCTTTAATTCCTGCTCTAACAATTTGTACTTCGTTATATCCTGTAAGGTACCTATAATGTTTATAACACGTCCTTCTGCATCAAATACCGGTTCCGCTTTTCCTATCACGTACTTATTTGTCCCGTCCTGCTGAAGGATGCGAAATTCGACAGCGCAAGACTGTCCCGCCAAATATTTTTGCATCGCCTCCTGTACAATATATTGGTCATCTGGATGCACTAACTTTATAACATTGTTAAAGTCATTATCAAACCCTAAACGCTCAATGCCAAAGATAGTGAACATTTCATCACTACCATAAAACTCATCCTCTACCACATCATATTTCCAGCTAGCGACTCCAGCCAGTCTAAGCGCTTGACTAAAATTATCTCCAATCTTTTTTATATGCTCTTCCCTTAATTTCTGATCGGTAATATCCTTTATAATACCAACTATTCTTATTGGCCTATTCTTTTCATCATATATAACCTTGTTTCGTTTATGTACATATTTTCCCATTCCGTTTTTTGCAATGATACGGAATTTAATACTACATTCCTTGCCGCATAAGGCTTCCTCCATAGCTTTTCTTACCTCATGCAGGTATTCAGGATGAACAAATGAATAATAGTTTTCAAGTTTACCCCCTATTTCTTCAGGTCCGCACCCCAATATACCGTAAACTTCATTGGTAAAAAATATTTCGTCTTTTTGAATATCATAGGTCCAGCTTCCAATCCTTGTAATCTTTTGAGAATATATAATATTTTCCTCCAGGTGCCTGTAACTTTTCCTTAAATCTCCCAGATTATTTCTTTTTAGTTTTAGTTTTTTTAATAAGTCTTTTCCTATGAAGATCATTTATTACACGCCCCTCTTATTCTTATTTCACCCAATATCATCCTGGCCAACACATCCTTTATGATAATATCAGATTATTTAAGAAATCCAACCTCCCCCTGTTTTGTAACATATTATTATTTACATAGCTTTAACGTATTAAGTTACAATTATAGTTATAATATTTTTACCCCACTTTTTATGTAAAAATTTATTATTTTTTTTGCCCTACAAAGCAAAAAAAGATAAAAAAATAAGCATGAGGATCACAAATGACCATCATGCTTATTCAATCTTTATAGTTTTTTTCAATACTACTCGGACAGGCTGCAATTGCAATTGCTTTTACAGGTTCTCCCAGACGGGCATCCGATACATTTAGCACCTTTTTTCTTTTCAATAATAATCTTTGCAACTGCAACACCCACTATTGCTAATATAATTAAAGTTAAAATAATATCTCCCATAATTACCTCCTAGACACTTAGCGCCAGATTTTTTTCCGCCCTTTCATTACCTTTCTTAACAAGGAATGCAATACATCCTATAATCATTGACACAATAATCAAACCGGGTATGAAAGCAATACCAAAGGAACCTGTAGTTATCAAAGTACCTACCTGGTAAGTAATAAATGCTACGGTATAACCCATGCCAAACTGAAAAGCAATAGCACCCAATAACCACTTTTTGCTTTCCATCTCCGCATTCATAGCACCAATTGCAGCAAAACAAGGTGGAGTGAACAAATTAAACATCAGGTATGCCAATGCAGCTACAGAGGATAAGCCCAATATACCTGCAACACTTGCTCCGTCAGATACCAGTGACAGTTCTTCCGTATCAATAAAGTTGGTTATTCCATATAAAACCGCTATTGTACCAACCACATTCTCTTTTGCAATAAAACCGGTAATTGACGCTGCTGCCAATTGCCATACACCAAAACCCAACGGTATTAATAATATGGCAAAGGGGGTTGCTATGCTTGCTAAAATGCTGGTATTTTCCGCCCCCTCGGCAACAACCTGGAACTTCCAGTTAAAGGTTTGCATAATTTGTACTGCTGCATTACACAGAAGGATTATGGTACCGGCTTTGATAATGAATGCTTTTGCCCTGGACAGCATGGAAACAACCGCTCTTTTAATACTTGGGAACTTATATTCCGGTAATTCCATTATGAAAAAGGACCTTGAATATTTCTCGCCGGTTATTCTTGATACCAAAAGGGCTCCTACCACGATTATTGCAATACCTACAAAATACATTAGGGTTCCTACCCATGCCGCATCATTAAAAAATGCACCTGAAAATAATGCAATAACAGGCAGTTTTGCTCCACACGGCATAAAAGGTGTCAACATTGCAGTTGTTCTTCTTTGCCTATCGTTTTTAATTGTTCTTGTTGCCATAACCCCGGGAATAGCACAACCGGTACCAAGAATCATAGGAATAATTGATTTGCCCGACAAACCAACTTTTTTGAAGAAGGGGTCCATGACAACAGCAACACGAGCCATATAACCACAGTCTTCAAGCAGTGCCAATAAAAAGAATAATAACATTATGAGCGGCAGGAAACCAACCACTGCTCCAACTCCGCCTATAATTCCGTCCAATAAAATTGAAGTAAGTACGGGTGATGCCCCTTCACCTATTAGTCTTTCTACCCACGCATAAAATAAATCAATCCAGCCAACAAATATATCTGCCAGAAAAGGACCTACGTAGGTTTGTGAAATTGAAAAAACTACCCACATGACAACTGCAAAAATAGGAATACCCAACCATTTATTAGCTAAAATTCTGTCTATCGAATCCTGTATTGTTTGAGCACTACTGCTTATCTGCCTGTTTTCCACCTGAGAAACAATTCCCTTTACAAACTCATATCTTTTCTTATCAGAAGCTTCAACGGAGCTTTTATCCGACATATCTACTTCTTCAGCATCAAAGGGAGCAATTTGAGCGTTACCCTTAACCTCTACTACTTTATACACAAGCTCTTCCAAGCCATTATCTCTTGACTTTGTGGATACGGTTTCAATTACAGGACATCCCAATAATTCAGATAGTCTATCCACGTTTATTTTTGTCTTTTTCTTCCTGGTTAAGTCACTCTTATTTAAAGCAATAACGACCGGTATACTCAATTCAAGAAGTTGAGTCGTGAAAAATAAGCTCCTGCTTAGGTTTGTGGCATCAACAATATTAATAATAACATCCGGGTTTTCATTCTTAACATAGTCACTTGCAATGCTTTCCTCAGATGTAAACGGTGACATTGAATATGCTCCCGGAAGATCCACAACCATGATTTGCGTATCTGTTTTATTAAGACTTTTCTTAACATAACCTTCCTTTTTTTCAATGGTAACACCGGCCCAATTACCTACCCGTTCAAGTCTCCCCGTTAATGCATTGAATAATGTTGTTTTTCCGCTATTAGGATTGCCTGCTAACGCTACTCTGATACTCCCCATTAATTTACCCCCTATTTCATTTTACTGCTTTAACCGTATTTTATAGTTTTATAGTTCAATGCACAGCTTTTCCGCCAAGTCCATGTTATTTAATCTATATTATAATAGCTTTGGCTAAATCTTTATCTATACAATATTTTGCATCCTTTAATGAAATGACATAATTTTCAGCAAGGGCAGATATAACAGTTACTTTTTCTCCAGGATAACAGCCTAATGTGAACAAGAAATTCTTAAATTCTCTGTCCTTTGTCCTTATATCTTTTATTACATACTCAGTATTGATATTTGCCTGTGCCAAGTTCATAACCGAAGCATCCAGTCTTTTTTTCCTGTTAAATACTCTTGACATGATAACGCTCTCCATAGGTACACCTCCAAGATCCATATCCCTTATATTAATTTATAGCAAATTTTATTGTACAATATCCTTAAGTAGCTACTGTTTATATCGTCTAATTGATAATGGTTATCATTATCAATACCTATTATACCATCCAAATTTTATCAACACAATAGCTTTTTATAATTTTTTGAACAAAAAAAATAAGGGCGGACATTATCGTCCGACCCTTATTTGTGTATGTGACATTCCTATTATTCGCTTGTTAACTTTTCTACCTTTGATAGAGGTATCATACTGGTATTGTTCAGGCTGTCCCCATCCCAAACGAATACTCTTGCCTCGTGATTTGTTACATCAAAAGGCAGTATGAATCCGGAAGACAGATTTTCTGTTGCACCAGGTGCAATCAGCTTCGAGATGTATGATACATTTATCATTCTTTCCGTTTCATCATAAAGTGCGGCAATAACCAGTACCTTTTGTGCTTCAGTACCAATATTCTTAGCCTCTACCTTAGCAGTAAGCATACGACCAGGAGTCAATTTATCCATATTAAATGTTGTCTTAATATCAAAGGTTATATCCTCCTGTTGTCCTCCACCTACTTCCAAAGTATAGGTATCGGTTGCCAATACATTACCTGCGCTGTCCTTCATTTTAACTGTAACTACTGCCTCACCACTACCTACAGCTTTAATGGTAGCTGTACTGTTAACACGTTCGTGACCTATACCACCGATCTTAGCCGGGCCCTTGTTGTCTGTCAATCCAGCCTGTACATCGATGATTTCAACAGGACCTTCTACACTCCATTCATAAGAAGCAGGAAGACTCTTTTCGTTATAGTTAACTTTAGGTTCAGCCTTCAATGCGGTTACTTCTCCAACATTGAGTTTGGTTTTCTGACCTCTGATTTCAACATCTCTGCCTATAGCATTGATCCATACTCTGAATGAGTTACAGTTATTAGCCGAACCCGAACTACCTAAGTTGGACGGGTTGTTACCTCTATTGTTACGGGTATAGTACGGTGTCAGCTGGATGAACTGCGGTTCTAATTCGGAACCGTTGTCCCAATATGCCATACCTGTGATTTCAACTACGCCTCTCAGAAGGTCCGGTCTCCAGGTTGCGGTAAGCTCTATATCTCTTGGAATAACAACTTTTCTTGCATCTCTACCGCTGGTTTCGGATACAGGAACTCCAGGAGTTTCCAAATTGTAAACAATAGGTCCTCTTTCGATAACTACCTTATTTCTCTGACCGTAATCCGATTGACCTGAACCTGTGTAATGAACATTGTCATCAGCTTCGGTCATTCTGATTTCCATTGGCATATCAATTGTGATGACAGTACCATCTGCCGGCCAGGTTCTTGTGATGGATACATATCCTTTTTCGCTAGGAGTAGAATCGATCACTTGACCGTCTACTGTTATTTCTACATATTGATTCTTCTGAGCTTTAATCCATCCAGGAATACGGATGTTCAAAGTCATATCTCTTGTAGCCTCGGGTTTAACTGTCATTTTAACAAATCCATCCCAAGGATAATTTGTTTCCTGTACAACCTCAACATTTGAACCTTCTACATTTATATTAGCGGTGCTTCCGGCGTACATGTTCACAAAAATCTTATCTTTATTAACTGTGTACATATATCCGCCTATATTTGCAATTGTTCTCATCAAGTTCGGAGGACAGCAAGCACAGCCAAACCATGAAGAACGTGGTTTTGAGCCTTCGTCAAGTCCACAGCTGTAGTAGAACAGTCCGCCACTGAGGTTTACACCTACCAGAACACCGTTATACAAAGCTCTTTCATAAGAGTCAACATATTTAGCATCTTCATAGAAGAGGTTCAATCTTTGATACCAGTTAGCACCTGCAATAGCTGCACAAGTTTCAGTGTAAGCATTTGTGTTGCGGAGTCTGTAGTCAGCACCGAAACCTTCACTGGATTCACCGGAGCCCAAACCACCCGTTATGTAGGTATTGCGCTCAGATGCTCTGTCATATATACCGGTTATTGCTTTCAAATAAGCTTGCTTATCCGGATGATCATCTGGCAACCAAATTGCAACGTCAGTTGCTCCTGTGTAGTAATACATAGCTCTTACAGCATGGCCCACAGCGTTGGTCTCATTTACAAGAGGTGTTGCGTCTTGTGAATAGGTACCTCCGTTGTATCCGCTTTCTCTTGTATATTCACCGGATCTTCTTCCGCGTCTGTCAACAAGAATATGAGCTGTATCCCTATATTTATCCCCTGTACCGGCACCTTCGAGTTCATCAGTCAACGCAGCCCATTTCATAAGAGCAAGCTCGATTTCCTGGTGTCCCGGAACTTCTACACGTGTTCCGTTGCGGCCAAAGGTATCAACAATATGATCTGCTGCTCTCTTACCGATTTCATACAATCTGTAATCATATTGTTCTGTTCCTATGGTATAACGAGTATAAGCAACTGCAGCTTCAAGGAGATGACCTATATTGTACATTTCATGTCTGTCCATCCATCTCCAGCGCCAGAAACCAGTATTGGAACCACCGGCGCTTACATCCGAACGGTTTGAGAAGCAGGAGTTGATATAACCATCGGCATACTGGATTGCTTCAATGTAGCCAATCCATTGATCACATTTATTCTGTAATACCTGTCTTCTTTCAACCATTGAAGGATCGTCCCAAATAGCTGCCAGGTTATAGGCAAAAGCTTCTAAGGTTTTGTAAATATCCGTATCCTGGAATACATATCCGCTGAATACTCCCATAGGCGGGTTCATATCGCCATTGTGAACCTTATTCAGTCTGTCTATTGCGTTTACAAAGTTCCTTTCTGCATAGGAAGCAGAACTAGCAAGCTGTGTCATAGCAGCATCAAATGTTGCGGTAGCATTTACCAATTGCTTTGGTTTCCAGAATACATCATTGAATACAACGTTCTCGGATGTTACAGAATGGTTATAATCAGGTGCCTTTAAAGGCTCATTAACGGTTACAATCGCTTTAACCGGCAAACCAGGCGCTCTGCTGCCTTCAGCTGTAACACCGGTTACTTCAAAAGTAGTTCCGATCTTGTCAGCCGCATAGTCTGCTTCTGAGAAGCTGTCCATATCCCATACAACCGGAACCAAACTCGATTCAAAGGATTCACCAAAATTATATCTTCCTGTAGTATCAGGTGTTGGCGTATCAAAAATAAGTCCGTCTACTACAACTCTCCTTGGAAGGATAGGTGCTCTACCAGCTGCAGTACCTGTAATATAATTTCTTGCCTTTCTTTCTTTAATTCTCAAGTCATAAGAGTTGGTAGCCTGAACACCCTTGCTGGGAGAACTTACTTTTAATGTAAGTTTTGCAGTACCTTCTGCAACACCTTCTATAGTAACCGTACTGTCTGTGTTGCTGCCAACAATCTTAGCGTTTTCGTTGTCAAGACTCCATTCATAAGTGAGGTCTTGCAAAGTTCCGGCAACGACACTAGAGGTATATGTATTCTGGAAGCCTACAGCAGCCAAGGGTTGACCTGCTATGCTAACAGATATATTTTGAACATTTATATCCATATTAGCAACCGCTTCCTGAACTCCCGAATTATGTTTTACCTTTACTGAAAGCTTTGCGGTACCTAAGCTCACAGCTTCCACATTTACTGTTTTTCCTGTGTTATCACCGACAATCTTGAGTATGTCTTCTTTGTCAACACTCCATTCATAGGTAGCGCCTTCGAGATTTGGGAAAACAGTATATGCGGTATAACTGTTAACCTCGCTTACAATAGGTTTGTCTTTACCGGCAATAGTCACAGAACGAAGTTCTGGATCACCGGTTGCACCAAATATTTCCCACTCACTGATACCGGCACCGGTGGAACCAGCAGGTTTTGTGATGATAAGGCGCAACCTTGTTGTTACTACAGGATCAAAAGTCACACCATTCCAAATCCTGTTTGCTCCGCCTGCACCACTGCCTTGAACACCAATAGAAGTTACAGGATTACCGGAAGCATCCTTCATGTTGGTAACTTCAACGAATTCAGTACCGTTCCACCACTGAACGATTGCGCTTTGCGGAAGTCTAACACCACCATTGTCATACCACCACATAACCCTAGTGGCATCTATTGCATAGGGCTCCTGCCAAGTACATTCAACCCACAGCGGGTTTGTAGGTGTGTTCCATGAATTCCAGCCTTGATTTGGATGATCGTTTTGTGGAATCCGACCGTCATTTATGCGCGCACATTGAACCTCAGGTGAACCATTGGTATTATTCGAATAAACAGCCGTGATGATACCTGCCCGTGCCACGTTACCGTTTTCAAGGCTAACCACATCATTAGTTGTGGGAAGCGCTGCATAAACGGACTGGAATGACGGCATTAGGGTAAATAACATCACTAATACCAATGTCATTGATAGAGTTCTTCTTTTCATTACACTACCTCCCATAAAATTTTTTACCCCCTCAAGATGAAACATTTTGCGGATATACTTACATCTCATAAGCAATGTTGGCAGCATATCCAATATTTATTATACATAAAAAATCAATATAATACAAGCATAATTTTATTAGGAATACATAAAAATACAATTCAGAGCATGAAAAATCAATCCATTATTTGTATTCTTTTGCAGAGGAGATTTATTTAACCAAAATATAAAAAAAGCGGTGGATATAGCCACCGCTTTGTTTCACCACTTCTCCTTTGCTTTTTCCCTTAGATTTCCAAGCCGTTTTAGCGCCTCTTCCAGGGTTTCTTTCTTTTTTGCAAAATGGAACCTGATTAAATGATTGACATCTTCCTTGAAAAAGCTCGACCCGGGAACTGCCGCAACACCCACTTCCTGCGCAAGCCATTCACAAAATTCCAAGTCGCTTTTTGCACCAAATTCTGAAATGTCCACCATTACATAATAGGCTCCCTGGGGAACCGTATACTTAAGCCCCAGCCGATCCAACCCCTTTATAAAAAAATCTCTTTTTTCGGTATACATATCTTTTAGTTCCTGATAATAATTATCTTCAAAGTTCAGTGCAACCACCGCCGCTTCTTGCAGAGGAGCTGCCGCACCTACTGTCAAAAAATCATGAACCTTTCTTGCCCCGTCAACAATGTGAGCAGGTGCAATCAAATACCCCAATCTCCATCCTGTAATGGAATAGGTTTTTGACAGGGAACTGCAGGATATGGTCCTGTCAAACATACCTGGCAGGGACGCAAAATATATGTGCTTATACGGTTCATAGACAATATGTTCATACACCTCATCTGTAATGACAAAGGCATCATACTTCTCAACCAGCCGGGCAATGACCTGCAGTTCCTCCAGGGTAAAAACCTTTCCGGTAGGATTCGCAGGGTTACATAATATCAGTGCCTTTGGCCTTAGTTCAAAAGCTTCCTCCAACTCCTTTATATCAAAATTAAATTCGGGAGGTCTCAAAGGAACATATATTGGTTCTGCACCTGAAAGGATGGCATCTGCAGCATAGTTTTCGTAAAAGGGAGAAAACACCACCACTTTATCTCCCGGATTACAAACCGTCATCATTGCAGCCATCATGGCTTCCGTGCTCCCACAGGTTACAACAATTTGAGTGTCCGGGTCTATAGGAATTCCCATGAATCTGGATTGCTTTTTTGCCAGTGCCTCACGAAAATTCTTTGCCCCCCAGGTCACAGCATATTGATGTATGCTGCCGACAGCTACTTTTTCCAGAGCCTTTTTTAATTCCACGGGAGGATCAAAATCCGGAAATCCCTGAGAAAGGTTAACAGCTCCACAGGTATTGGCAATACGGGTCATTCTTCTTATAACCGAATCGGTAAAATTTTCTATTCTATTGCTTAGCCTTGGCATAAACCCCTCCTATTTTCGTTCATCAATCAGTCGTTTTGCCTTATGCGTAGCCCTCGGCAGTTCACCGTTTTCCAGGACAACGACTTCCTTCGGCTTGACACCTAAACGCATTTTGATATTTGCTGAAACTTTTTCTGCAATTGTTTCTTTATCCTCATTATTGTCCAAAGCCCGTTCAACTTCAACCCTAAATTTTGTAGTAAAGTTCTCAGTAAAAGCAATAATTCTGTATTCCCCGGAAAGCTCTTCCATGTTGCGTATTACAAACTCTATATCACTTGGAAATATATTAACTCCCGAAACAATCAGCATATCATCCAAGCGTCCCATGATATTTATCCGGGCATGGGTACGCCCGCAGGCACATTTATCTTTATTTACAGTCCCAATATCCCCGGTCCGGAAGCGTATCATGGGCCTGGCAGTTTTTCTAAGGGTTGTCAGCACAATTTCTCCCCTTTCTCCTTCAGCTACAGGTTGTAAAGTATCAGGATTGATTACTTCAACAAGTATATGATCCTCTGCTAAATGAAGGCCATTTCTTTCACTGCACATTCCTGCACAGGCACCGAAGATATCCGAAATTCCATAGAAATCGTATACCTTTGCATCCCAAAGCTCCTCAATGGCTTTTCTGGTAGCAGGAATAGAGCCTCCCGGCTCACCTGCCACGATGATTTTATTAATGGCAAGCTCATGTGCCGGATCAATTCCCTGTTTTTTTGCCGTTTCTCCCAGATACGATGCATAGGACGGCGTCGTCCATATTACGTTTGGCTGGAACTCTTTAAGTATGAAAAGCAATCTATCGGAAGGTATGGCTCCTGCCCAGATACAAAGAGCTCCCAGGTTTTGAGCGCCTATAACATCCGGCCCTCCTACAAACAAAGTAAAATTAAGGGCGTGAACATAACGGTCGGTTGGCCTCATGCCGGCAGCCCAGAAAAGTCTGCTTTGTACATCCTGAAATTCTTCAAAATCCTTTTTTGTAAAAGGGCTCAACGTGGGAACACCTGTAGAACCACTGGAAGCGGATACAAAAACCACTTCTTCTTCGGAAACAGCAATCATGTCCCCCAGCAAAGGTTTTTTAAGTTGTCTTTCCCGTTCTATGTACTTATTTGTAAAAGGAAATTTGCTTATATCAGAAAGTTGTTTAAAATCGGACGGTTTTACCCCCGCCTTATCAAAGGCTTCCCTGTAATAATCCGACTTATCATATGCAAGAGCAATATGCTCTGCAAGCAATGTTTCCTGCGTCCTCTCCAGCTTTTCTCTGGAAAGGGTTTCAATTCCCTCATCCCAATACAAACTTACCCCCATAATAACACCCCTTTATCTATCTTCTGTCCGCCTTTTTTGCTATAAAATCACCAATAGTTTGAAGTAACTGAACAAGTACAATCAGAGATGCCACTGTAATAATCATCACATCCGTCTGATACCTGTAATATCCAAAACGTACTGCCAGGTCTCCTACACCGCCACCTCCTACTATACCTGCCATTGCCGAATATCCGACAAGACTTATTGCAGTCACCGTAAGTCCCCTGATTATTCCAGGCAGAGCCTCCGCCAGCAATACATCCTTGATAATCATAAAGGTGGAGGCCCCTGTGGCAACAGCCGCTTCAATAACCCCTTTGTCCACTTCGCATAATGCATTTTCAACCAGCCGTGCAAAAAATGCAATTGCAGCTACCGATAAAGGAACCGATGCCGCCAGCGGTCCAATGGTAGAACCCACTATCCTTTGAGTAAGTGGAATCAATAACACCAAAAGTATGACAAAGGGCGTGGATCTAATGATGTTAATGAGAAATCCACCTATAAAATTTAAGATTCTGTTTTCCCAGAAAAGACCTTTTCTTGTAATGTAAATAAAAAGCCCCAGTGGAACTCCCAGCAGTATCGCCAGCCCCAGGGAAGTACCACACATCAGGAAGGTTTCAGCAAAGGCTTTTGTCAGGTTCTGCAATAATTCCGAAAAACTTAATTTATTCATTTAGCACCTCCACCTCCGGCACTCTCGTCTTTAAATATTCTTCAGCAGCGGTAATAACGTCCTTATTTCCATCAATGTGAACCACAAGAATACCTATTGGCTGATCGGATATGTATTCAATTTTTCCGTGAAGTATGTTTATGTCAACACCAAAGTGCTTTATTATATCTGAAATTACCGGCTCTTCAGCCCTTTCTCCCCTATATACTATTTTTAAAAGTCTCTTTCCTTTTTCTCTAAAGAGCCTTTTAGGCAGTTCCAGGTTTATGGTGTAATTAACCAACTGCCTTGAAAAAGGATGTTTTGGCGATGCAAAAACATTATACACCGTATCAATTTCCACCACTTCCGCATCCTTCATTACGGCCACCCTGTCACAAATCTTTTTAATAACATTCATTTCATGGGATATGATGACAGTGGTGATTCCCAGTTGCTTATTGATTTTCTTCAAAAGCTCCAGTATGGAATTGGTTGTCTCTAAATCAAGGGCTGATGTTGGCTCATCACACAAAAGTATTTCAGGATTGTTTGCAATGGCTCTTGCGATCCCCACTCTTTGCTTCTGCCCTCCGCTAAGCTTTGACGGATAAGCTGTGGCTCTATCCGAAAGACCGACCAACTCAAGTACTTCAGGAACCCTTTTATTTATCTCTTCCCTGCTTTTCCCGGCGGCCTTCATGGCAAAAGCAACATTCTCAAACACCGTTTTTGTATGTATAAGGTTAAAGTGCTGAAAAACCATTCCTGTTTTTGCTCTGTGTTGCCTGAGTTCTTCTCCCTTCAGGTCGGTAATATCCTTACCGTTAATTACCACTCTCCCTTTACTTGGCTTTTGCAAAAGGTTTATGGTTCGAAGAAGTGTACTTTTTCCTGCACCACTGGTTCCAACAATACCAAAAATCTCTCCGCGGTTAATCTCAAAGGATACATCCTTAACAGCTTCTATTATTTTGTTTTTTACTTCAAAGTTGACATGGACATTTTGAAACCTAATCATATCAACACTTCCTTTTTATGCTTTCAAGGGTATAAACCATAAACAAATTACTTTATTGCAATACAAGCATTTGCATCCTTTACTCGTTTTGTATATTCCATTTTTTAACATACCATTCAGGCCTTTGGAACTCTTTAAATTCGTATTCCGTACTTTCAATCACATTTTTAAAGAATTCAGATTCCACAGCTTCTTTAATATCCTTTACAAACTGTTTTTCCAAATCTTCCGTCCTTACGGCAACAAGATTCACGGTATCTTCCACAAGTTTCTCCTTGGCAATAGCACTGGAAAGGGGTATACCTGCCGCAATTGCATAATTGCCGTTTATTACGGAAATCGTTACACTATCAAGGGTTCTTGGCAGCTGTGCCGCTTCAACAGGCTGAATTACAAGGCCATAAGGGTTTTGATCAATATCCTTTTCAGATGCCGTTGTGGGGTTTATATCCGGTTTAATGGTAATTAAGCCAACATCCTGTAAAAACACTAATGCTCTTGCCAGATTTGTAGGGTCATTGGCAATGGTAACCGTATCCCCTGCTTTAAGCTCCTTTTTAAGTTCTTCCACATTCTTAGCCTTTAGTTTATTAGAATAAATTCCCAATGCCGCAGTAGGTATTTTTATAACTTCTGAAAGCTTGAGATTCTTATCCTCACAAAACTTTTTCAAATAACGTGAATGCTGAAAAGCATTTGCATTTATTTCTCCATTGGCCAGCGCAAGATTTGGCTGTACATAATCGCTGAACTCTTTAATTTCTACCTTATAACCCTTTTTTTCAAGCTCAGGTTTAACAGCCACCTCCATCATATCTCCATAGGGACCCGGTGCAACCCCAAAAACTATCGTCTCCACCTTTGCATTTGCAGGTACATTACCTGCATTTGATGCAGCAGATGAATTGTTTCTTCCTTCACTTTTCCCGCAGCCTGTTAGCTGTATCGAAAGGGCTAATAATAAGATAAGTACACTCCATCGTTTTACAAATTTGTCTCTCATATGACCCTCCCCTTTGAAATAAATAAAATAAATTTAGATTTGTATATATAAACAGAGGGGAGAAACTCCCCCTTTTGCAGCATATGGTTTAATCTTCCTGGAATAATGGTGTAGAGAGGTATCTTTCTCCGGTATCCGGAAGGACCACCACTATCATCTTACCTTTGTTTTCAGGCCTTTTCGCAATTTGTGTTGCTGCAAAGGCTGCTGCGCCTGAGGATATTCCAACTATCAGGCCTTCGGTTCTTGCAAGTTTTCTTGAAGTTTCAAAAGCTTCTTCGTTCCTGACCTTATAGATTTCATCAACAACTTCTCTATTGAAGTTTTCAGGTACAAAACCTGCGCCTATTCCCTGAATTTTATGAGGTCCTTTTTTCCCTCCGGATAAAACCGGTGAATCAAAGGGTTCAACTGCAACAATTTGTACATCCGGCTTTCTCTGCTTCAAAACTTCACCGACTCCGGAAATTGTACCACCTGTGCCAACTCCTCCTACGACTATATCCACCTGTCCGTCGGTATCTCTCCATATTTCTTCTGCAGTGGTTTTCCTGTGAATTTCAGGATTTGCAGGATTCTTAAATTGCTGGGGGATATATGAATTGGGTATCGTGCTTGCTATTTCTTCAGCTTTCTTTATAGCACCCGGCATTCCTTCCGCTCCGGGGGTAAGAATTAATTCCGCTCCCAATGCTTTCAAAAGATTTCTTCTTTCAATGCTCATTGTATCCGGCATCGTCAGTATTAGCCTGTAGCCTCTTGCGGCTGCAACAAAAGCCAGTGCAATACCGGTATTTCCGCTCGTAGGTTCAATGATGACGGTATCCTTATTGATTAGTCCCTTTTCCTCTGCATCTTTTATCATTGCATAGCCAATTCTGTCCTTGACGCTTGAAGCAGGATTAAAATATTCCAGCTTCGCAATAACCCTGGCCTCCAGACCATTCTCCTTGTTGTAATTGGTCAGTTCAAGTAAAGGCGTGTTCCCAATGAGATCGGTAAGATTCTTTGCTATTTTTGACATTTTATCTCCTCCATTTTAAATTTGAGTATTCCTATATGATTTGTTGTATTAATTTTAATATCTGGAAATTTATTTGTCAATAGATTTGGCAAAAAATTTTATTATTCCTATAGGTTTTATAAATTATCAACAAAAAAAGAAGTATTTTTGTGGCATTTTTATTTCGGTATTTTAACCGAGAGAGAAATCCACATTAATACTTCCAGATTTATAACTATTCATATATAACTTGTTGCATTAATAACAAAAAAATATTAGGTTCAATCAAGACATCTTCTAACTGCTTATTAAATGTAGAGAGCCTGAACGGCCTTCTTTATCCTTTCCATTCCTTCCAGTAACATCTTCCTGGGGCAAGCAAAATTCAACCGTTGGAATCCATAGCCTTCCTTACCAAAGGTTATTCCGTCATTCAGTCCTACACCGGCCTTGTTCACGAAAAATTCCTTCAATTTGTCTGCCGGGACCGGCAAATCATTACAATCAAGCCATGCAAGATATGTGGCTTCCGGCCGTATAACTTTTATCTGCGGAATATTACTTTGAAAATACTCAACCAATATATTCAGGTTATCCTCAAGATACTCCAATAATTCACCCAGCCACTTTTCACAGCTTGTATAAGCAGCTTCGGCAGCGGTAAGCCCAAATATGTTTAGCATATTTGATCCGTTTTTATTCAAAAATTTTTTAAATCCACTTTTTAGCTCCAAATCAGGTATTATAGCAGCGGAGACCGACAATCCGGCAATGTTGAAGGTTTTTGTAGGAGAAACCAAAGTAATGCATTTTTTATGAATTCCCTCCGCCAGAGAATTAATAGGTATATGTTTGTGTCCCTTAAAAACTAAATCCGAGTGTATCTCGTCTGAAACTAGAATAACATCATATTTTTTACAAAGCCTTAATACTTCTTCCAACTCACAAAGCTTCCACACTCTTCCGATAGGGTTGTGCGGGCTGCAAAAAATCATTAGTTTAACATTGTCGGCAAGTTTATTTTCAAGATCGTCAAAGTCAATTTCATAGTATCCATTATTTTTCTTAAGAGGATTTACTACCAGTTCCCTTTCATTATCCCTGATGCTGGAATAAAAAGGATAGTATATAGGCGTTTGCATCAAAATTCTGTCCCCGGGATTTGTATAAGCAAGTATTGCCGTATTTACAGAAGTGACAACACCTGGGCTATATACGATCCACTTATTATCTATCCTCCAGTTATGTCTGTTTTTCATCCATCCTGCCAATGCATCTGAAAGCTTCTCCGATGCCTCCGTATAACCAAATACTCCATGCTCTGCTCTGCGTATTATTGCCTCAATTATGGGAGACGGTGACTTAAAATCCATGTCGGCAACCCACATAGGCAGAATATCATCTTTTCCGAATCTTTGCCTGCAATAGTCCCATTTCAGGCTTTTTGTGTTTTTCCTGTCTATAATTTCATCAAATATGCTGCCCATTTAATATCCTCCTATTCCAACGCCTGTTCAAGATCGGCAATTATGTCCTCCGCATCTTCAATACCTACCGAAAGTCGTAAAAGTGTATCATTAACTCCGATTCTCTCCCGCATTTCCTCCGGAATAGCTGAATGGGTCTGCACCACAGGATAGGTAATCAGGCTTTCCACACCGCCAAGACTTTCAGCAAACAGGATTAATTGTACTTTTTCCAAGACTTTTTCAACGATAAGCTTATCTTTTACATTAAAGGAAATCATGGCTCCAAATCCGGAAGCCTGGGATTTGGATATGCTGTAACCTTCATGGTCAGGTAAACCAACATAGTATACCTTTGTAACATTTTTATTTGTCCTGAGCCATTCTGCAATTTTCATAGCATTTTCCTGCTGCTTTTCAAGCCTGACACCAAGGGTTTTTATACCCCTTAAAATAAGCCAGCTGTCAAAAGGCGATAATACAGCCCCTTCGGACTTCTGCACAAACTTTAACCTTTCTGCCAGTTCATCATCATTTACTACAACCAACCCGGCTAAAGTATCATTATGCCCACCAAGATATTTTGTTGCGCTGTGTATTACAATATCCGCCCCAAGTTCCAAGGGCCTCTGGAAATAGGGAGTCAAAAAGGTATTATCGACAATTAAAAGCATATCTTTGTTTTTTGTAAGCTCCGATATCTTCCTCAAATCCGCCACTTTCATCATAGGGTTTGATGGGGTTTCAACAAAAATTGCCCTGGTGTTGTTTCTTACGGCATCTTCAATCTCTTCAATACCGCTTGTGTTAACGTATGAAAATCCAATCCCGTATTTTTTATATATTTCATCAAACAGCCTGAAAGTACCCCCATAGAGATCATCAGAAACAATAATATGATCTCCCGGTGAAAAGAGAGAAAGAACGGTCGAAACAGCAGCCATACCGCTGGAAAAAGCAAAACCAAACTTTCCGTTTTCAAGGTTTGCAATAGTATTTTCAAGTTCTTCCCTTGTGGGGTTCTGCAGTCGTGAATAATCATAACCGGTAGTCTGATACAGTCCCGGATGCCTGAACGTTGCGCTTTGATATATAGGAAAGCTCACTGCGCCCGTATGCGGATCATAGCCCTTAAATCCACGTACCACCTTTGTACCAATACCATATTTCAATACATTCCCAATGTTAATCCTCCTTCTCTCATTTTATTGCAATTGCTTCAATTTCTATTAATACACCCTTTGGAAGCTTTGATACTTCCACACATGACCTCGCCGGATAAGGCCCGGAAAAATACTTTGCATACACCTCGTTCACTTTTGAAAAGCTATTTATATCCTTTATAAATACAGTGGTTTTTACCACCTTGTCCATGCTGCTACCTGCTGCTTCCAGAACAGCTTTGAGGTTTTTCATCACCTGCTCCGTTTGCTCCTCAATCCCACCGTCCACCACTTCTCCCGTTTCCGGATTAAGGGGAATTTGCCCCGAGGTGTAAATAAAGAAATCTGTAACAATTCCCTGTGAATAGGGGCCAATTGCTGCAGGAGCCTTATCTGTCTTAATAACATTAATCATGCTTATCCTTCCCTTTCAAAAGATTAATCCTTAAATATAATACATTATATATTCTTCTTCATTAATTTTACGGTAATCTTCTACCAAATCCTCTAAGGTAATAGAATCAACCAGTTCATTCAGGCATTCATTCATTTTATCCCATACCTTTATCCTGATACACTGCTCAATACTTGTTTCTTCTTCACCGGTGTTTTGTTCATCCTTATCAATAATGGAAAGGGGACCTTCAAGGGCCCTTAAAATTCTACCCACCGTAATATTTTCGGGTGGCTCAGCCAATGTATATCCCCCTTGCGCACCTTTAACGCTTTTCACAAGCCCTGACTTTCTTAATTGAGAAAAAACCTGTTCCAGATAATGGATCGAAATCCCTTGCCTTTGGGCAATGCTGTTTAATGCCACATGATCTCCCTTTGAGTGAACCGCAAGATCAACCATGGCCCTGAGACCGTACCTTCCTTTGGTTGAAAGCCTTATTTTCACCACCTCCGTATCCGACTATTCATATATGTTTTATATAATATAATAATACTACCAGAAAACATTGTTGTCAATAAATGCTTATAATATTGTTGATGATAAAAGCTTTTATTCTAATTTTATCTCAAACCAAAAAATACTACCTTTTTCTTTTTCCGATTAGCATGGGCAACATAAAAGGTTTCGGTGTAAAAGTGAGGAGTATATTGAGTTTAACTCAATATACTCCTCGTGAACTTATTTAGTATTGGTTTATAATGTACCGGCCCCCACCATGTACATGGGTATAGACATCTTTACAGTTTATAAACCCAATATCCTCATTGCAATAAAGGCCAAGTCAGCAATATCTACTACACCATCTTTATTGACGTCTGCTATTTTTGCTGAATCCCAGTTGTCATCCCCTGCTTTTGCCTGATAATAGTAGGCAGCAATTCCAAGGTCTCCTATGCTTATCCTTCCGTCATTATTGAGATCTCCTGGAATTACATATTCCGTAACTTTAATACTCAGAACAGCACCTTCAGCCTCTATAGTATCACCGTCCGGTGCAACTCCCAATTCAACATTTGTTACCTCAATGCTTCCGGTTGCAGCCTGATCAAGCGTCTTGGCCTTGAATGTTAGTTTTACCAAAGCCTCATCTGACGAGATCATACCATTCGTAGCCAGAACCACACGGGTGGAACCGTTAACTATATCCGATTTTTCCAAGAGTATAATCTTTTCGCTGATTGAACTGATTTCAATTAAATCGAACAGATTAGCATCATAATTTATCCTCATATCCACAGCATTAACGTTTTCCACTAAATCGGATAAAGCAATACTTACATCAAAGGTTTCTTCATAATGTGCTTCATCAGGACCCGTCAGGGTAACTACAGGCAGGGTATCAACCTTCTCAAAAGACATCCAGTTAATGCCAAATGAGCTATTAGTGGTGGAAGTAAACGTTAGCAGCTGTTTTCCCGGCTTAGCAAATTTAACCTCGGCGGTAACCGTCTGCCAATGGCTTGCACTACCTCCTGAGCCACCGGACGCAGGTATGGAAATTGTACAAAGCACCGTGCCCGTATCGTCTGTCAGCGTGAACGCATTGTTTCTTGTGGCTGAAGCAGCTACCCTAAAGCTGGCTGTATACGTTCCTGCCCTTGCAACATTGACAAAGTACTTCATATAGTTTCCGCTTGAATTGCTTCCGGCATAAAAATATTTTCCGCCGCCAACATCCGGACTATTGGGGAACTGGGATGCACTGTTTGGATCCCATCCATTAATATATGTGAAATCTTCCATCTCCACCTTCCCCGGTATTGCAACTCCATCTCCATCAGGCAGCACATCATGAGGATGGGTAGGCTTTTCGGGAAGCTTTGGAGTTGGCTCATTCTTGGTAAGACCATATCCGGTTGGGAACAGAATATTCGGGTCATCTTCCCCTTTATAGGGCAGCAAATCAAGATAGAAAGGCCATCTCATGGGAGATCTACCTACAAAATCCTGGTCCCCAAATAATACGTCCGCCACACCGTTGCCCTCGGTACCCGGTAACCATGCTGCAACCAATCCCTGTACGTCTGCAAGATGTTCGTGGATTATCAAGGGTCTTCCGGAAACAAGCACCATTACAATGGGAACACCTGCAGCCTTCAGGTTCTCAAGGGCGGCACGATCGGTAGCATCAAGCTTCAATTTGTTAAGGTTATCTCCATTTCCTTCTGCATAAGGCGTCTCACCAACTACCAGTACAGCGACATCATGACCTTCCGCACCTATTCCGGCTTCATTAAATGTCAATGTTTGTTCTGCGGTAAGGGCATCCTGGATACCTTTGAGAATAGTAGTACCTCCGTGAGGAAGACTATTGCTGTTTCCGGGGTCTTCCGGATTTCCTGATTGCCCCTGCCAACGTATGGTCCATCCGCCATACTGGTTACCTATATTATTTGCACTCTTTCCTGCTACAAAAATCTTTTTCATATCCTTCAACTGTGAAAGGATGGGTTTCCCATTTACCAGGTCATTTTTCAACAGTACAAGGGATTTGGCAACAGCCTCTCTTGCCAGTGCCCTGTTTTCAGCCGAACCCATCTTAGCCGCTACTTCAGGATTTGTTGCCGGGTTTGGAGTAATCGGATTTTCAAATAATCCTAACTGGAACTTCACTCTTAAAATCCTGGATACGGCATCATCAATCCTCGACATAGGAATACCGGTACCCGGATTTGCCTGCTCATCTGCAACAAGTTCTTTCAGATAGGTAATTACTTGCTTCCAGTTTGTAGGCTGCATCAACATATCGCATCCTGCATTTACCGCAGCCCGTACCTGTTGCTTTAATCCGCTTGCCCTGGTTCCGTCTTCCAAAAGATCGATCTGCGCAATAGCATTCCAGTCCGTGATTACAAAACCGTCAAAACCTAATTGGTTCTTTAGCACATCGGTGAGCAAATATTTGCTTGCATGCATCCTTACCCCTTGTATGCTGTGGAAGGAAGGCATCAAAGTCCTCGCTCCTGCAGCAACAGCATCGGCATAAGGCTTGATCAATTTCTGAGCAACCTCTTCTTTGGTCATGGTTGAAATATTACCTGCATTGGCACCATTATCCGTATAGCCTTCACCAATATAATGCTTAACTGTTGCCGCTGCCTTATTTGGGTTCTTCATCTCTTCAATGGTCTCGCCCTGCAATCCTTGGACATAAGCAACAGCCAGCTTGGCAACCAGGTTAATGTCGTCACTGAAGCCCTCATAGGTTCTACCCCAGCGTATATTTTGAGGATCGGCAATACATGGTGCAAAAGTCCACGGAATATTTGTCACTCTCATTTCTTCCGCCGTTGCAGCCCCTATTCTTTTTACGATATCAATACCAACTGCTTCATTACCTGCTGCAATCGCACCCAGTCCTATATTATGAGGGAAGATGGTAGCCTCAAGTACATTGCTATGACCGTGCACAGCATCTATACCATAAATAATAGGTATGCCCAGCCTGCTCTGTAAAGATGCCTCAACCCTTGATGTAACATCATTGTACCAACTTTGCAAGTCGTTTCCTGTTGCCGGGTCGCTGTCCCCTCCGCTCAATACCGATCCAATGGCATAATCAATACAGTCCTGAGGTCTCACCCTGCTTGAATCATTGCCAAGTTCACCTTGAACCATCTGTCCGACCTTTTCATCCAATGTCATTCTTGACAACAAGTCTGCAACCCTTGCTTCAACCGGCGCATTGGGATCCTTGTATATGGGCATTTCGACAATAAAAGTAATGGTATTCGACTTAACTTCAACCCCGTCCAAAGCCACATTTGCCCAAATATCAAAAGTCGTTCCATTGGAGGCATATGAATTTACAGTTACATTTCCATCAGCATCAATGGTAGCAATATCCGGTCGACTGCACGAATAGGTTATCGTCGCTTTACTAATATCCATGGGTAAACCATAATTACTGGTACCGCTTATACTAAGTTTCACAGTTTCTCCCGGTAACACGCTTGTCTTATTGCAGCTGATCAGCACTTCCTGTAGAACTTGCGGCACCGAAGGGTCTGCTGCAAGAGCGTCTAAAGCAAAATCAAAATACATGTCTGAACTTGAAGGCCTATCCTGATGAACCTCAGCAGCAATAACATTGATACCGTTTACAAGATAAGACGGATCGATAGAGCTTTGATATTCAATACGGTCTGAAGCTACAACCGTTGAGGCCCTTGTATCAAAGTTGATAACACCGTCAGGCATGCCGTCTCTGATGACTTCTTGTCCGTTGATATATATAACCACACCATCATCTTTTACATACGTTGCCGTAAGGGAGATTATATCCTTTACATTCGTAATTTCAAAGGTTTTCCTGAAGTAAGTTGTAATATATTTATTGTTCGGATCAGGGCCATAACCGACTACCGTACTTACAGGAACAGTCCCACCATAACCTAACGGTGACGGTCCCGATGCCCAACTGCTATCATCATAATTAATTTGTCTCCAGGCTTCACCCTGATTGGAACCATCATCTAAATATTTCCATGAATCTCCCCTGCGCACAATCTGAATTTGCACAGGCTCCACAGGCTGAGACTGGCCGTTTTCAGCCATGGCTATTTGTACTGGACTTATAAACCATACAAATAAGACCGAAAAAGTTAATAGGATACTGATTTTTTTCTTCACCCCGGTTAATTTTGCCATCACTCATCTCCTCCTTAAGAAGTTTAGAAAATAGAAAAATATGCTTTGCTTAAGGCAATGGAAGCCCATCTTTCTATTTAAACCATCATCTTTCATCCCCTTTCAGAAAAATTATTTGCTAGCGTCCAGCAATGCCGCGTCCTTTGGTATTGCCTGGTTTATTTTAACTGAACGCAATTAAATTCACTTTAAGGCTTCAAAAAGAAAAATCAACAGCTTTTCTGACCATCAGCAATTCAATTAATTCTTTATAAAATTTATTAAATAAGTTGGACCATTTTATATCCTTAATTTATATAATTTATTAAATATTTATATTGATTTTAATTTATATTCCGGAATGGTTTTTATAAGATTCTGACCCTCATTGATTTTTATACATTTATTGGCAGTATTATATCATCAGAAAACGCTTCTTTCATTGCCTATGATTGCAAATTTATGTATATATTTAACATATATGTATCTTTATTAAAGCGTCATCGGATAATATTGATATATGAATTAGCCTATATTTTTTTTCATATTTTTAATAATTTAAGCAGAAAATTATAAAAAGTTTACCATTATGACACAACGGTGGTACTTTCTTTATGTTTACAGAAAATAATAAAAAAACTTTCCTTTTTGTTTAGGAAAGTTGTGGAAATAAAAAACGGCCTTATCATTTTATCTTTTCCTTGTTAAATCTTGCCAATACCTTATCAGTCCAAAGCTCAATAAAAACTTCAAAAATGTCAGCAATTAGTTCTATCAAAAAATCAAGCATGTGCCGCCTCCTTATAACACATATATGTACCCGCTACTTTCAATTTTATTATTATTACCAACTTTTTAAAACCCCCAATAAAAAAGAGCCCCATGGCTCTTTTTAATATATATTTAATCTATAGCAATTTTTTTATTTTTTCAATGGATTTTCTGTCCTTGTGTAGTATCTCGCCTGCAATATCCCTTGACCTTTCGTCCAGGTCACCCCTCAGGACTTTTTCAGCCATATTAACGCCTTTAGTTTCTCCTTCTATAGCCTTTTTAATAATTTCATTTGCATCCGTTCTTGAGCCCAAATCCATATTGAGCTTCATTTCCCCCATTTTCCCCTTCATGCCGAGGTTTTCATCTGGTTTTCCACCTATATCTTGAATATAACTTGCTAATTTATCAATATTTTCTCTATGCTGTTTCTGTACTTCCTGAAAAGTTTGCTTTGCATTCTCATCTTCTAACCTTGATATGAAGTTATTGAAACTTTCTACCGCCATATATTCTCCCTGTAAAAACTGGTTAAGTGCTTCTATTGTTTTTTCGTCTGGCACCTTGTCTAGCCTCCTTAGATTAAATGTACTGTTTGTTTTATTTTTTCACAAAAGTACATACTAATACATCCAGTTTTTATTTATATGTATATTTCTCATAAATTCTAACAATGATCAATACTGCCTGTTCCCTGGTGGTGGTACCCTTTGGATTTACATAACCATCACTGCCTTTGATTAGGCCATTTTTATTCATGAACTTTACAGCTTCTATCGCCCAGGAGGAAATCAGGTTATCATCCTTGAATTTTTCCGCCCCGTCTATACTAAAATCAGCTTCCGGTTTAATAACCTTTGCAGCACGATAGAGCATTGCTGCTACCTGTTCTCTGTTTGTCAAATCGTTGGGTGCAAACTTGTCGTTTCCTACACCTTTAACTATTCCCAGCCCATAAGCCTTGTATATTTCGGGATTCTTTGTATCGGAAAAAGTGCTTGGATCACTGTATTCCGCATGGCCTACCATTTTTTCATAAAGCTTCATAATAACTTCACACAGTTCTTCACGGGTAATAGGCTGGCTCATATTATCCTTAATTTTCTCTGTTATGAATCCATATTCTTCTGCCTTGTCAAGTTCCGGTATCGCCCATGTACTTGCTCCTTCATACGTCTTTTGATAAGCCGCAATACCTATAGAAGCTATATTTGAAAAGGGAGAAAATATCGGCTCCTTAGCAATCCTGTTCCCATATTCATCGGCTTCTTCAAAAGTGTAATATCCAAATTTCACCCGAAACTGATATACATTTGCCTTTATATCCACATTCTCACCTATGCCCATATCTTCAGGGGTCATTTCAAAAACAGGACCAATTGCATATTCTATAGCCCCAGCCGGTCGCCAATCTTCGTTTCCTACTTTGTACTCCACTTCATAAAACAAGGCTCCTTCATCTTCCGTAATATTATCGCCTAATACTTGGACCGTGGCAGGCACCTGCATTTTCAATCGGAAATAAGGATAACCTTCATCACTGTGTATTAGTTCAACTGTAAGATCCTTAGGTGCTTCAATGGCTGCAGCCGTACCTGATTCAGCATATACCATGCCTGTCATAACCACTATCAGACAAATTGCCATGCTGATTATCTTTTTCATCATATCGATCTACCCCTTTTATACATTATATTTATATACATATTATCATGGGATTCTTAAATAAATTTTTTAGAAAATCTCATTCTTTTTTCAAAAAGTGCTATTTTTACAGTTGCTTTCCTCTGACAATATAAAAACCCTGCTTATAAACTAAGAGGACCTGCCGATATTCTCCGACAAGTCCCTTTATTTCTCCATTTTTCTGTATTCCGTTGGTGACATGTGTAAATTACGTTTAAATACCGTTGAAAAGTGTCCCGGATTGATGAAACCGCATAGTTTGGCAATTTCCTCCATGGAATTTTCTTTTATTCTAAGCAATTCCTTTGCCTTTTCTATGCGTATTTGCGTTAAATACTGATGAGGTGTTTGCCCTGTACATTCTTTAAATACGCGCTTAAAATGACAAGGACTTAGGTAAATTAAATTGCAAATATCATTGATGCTAATATTGCTGCTATAATATTCATGCATAAATTGAATGGCTTTATTGATATACTTATTATCCTTGCTTACTTTTTTTGTACTTTCTCCATTATGCGCCTGTAAGTCACGAATTAGCTGAAATACGATTTGTATAGAGATACTTTCAATCATCAGAGGATATGATTCTCCGTGATCCATTAACTCCCGTTGAAAGGAACCAATTAAATCCAGCAACTGTCTGCTATAGGTATTTTGAATTTGTTTGAATTCAAAACACCCTCCGCCTGCTATTTCTGCGGCTACTTTCCAGAAAAAATCTTTTTTAACAGCAATATGTATATATTTATCATATTTTTTGTTCTCGCAGGGTATCCCATAAACCTGTTCCCACGGCTGGATAACAAGCATATCCCCTTTTTTAACTTTGTATTCCTTGTCACCTATTCTCGTTATAGGCGCATGGGAAAAAAATAAAATAAAATGATAATCATCAACACATATTACCTTTCCGACAGCATACTCTTCCGGCTCAAAAATAGCAATATGCTGACAAATATATGCTTTTGTTCTTGAATACAAGTCCCCGGGTATTATATCAATAAAATATCTAAAATCTGACTTCATGTTTTTCTCCTAAATATTTCTTTTGCACGTTCAAAACTTCATCATCAAATACATATCGTCGATACTTAATCACTGGCACCAGATGATAATACTATATTCTGAATTGTTAATCTGCTAATTGTATTTTTTTATAACGTTTATGTATATATTGATGATACAATATCATAATTTCAATAAAAAAACAACTAATTCATCTCTTATCTACATACACCTTTACTCAAAACACTATTTAAATTAACTTTCCATAAATCTTACCAATAAACCATTAAATTTTTCCTTCTGATCATAAAAAGACCCATGCCCTGAAAATTCAAAGGGTATCAATATAGACTTTCGAATCATCCTATGTTGTATCTCTCCAAGCTGAAAAGGAACTATTTTATCATGAATGCCATGAATAATTAAGGTAGGAACATGAATAGCTTCCATATCGGCAAATAACACTTCATTAATCCAGGTCCTTGCCACCGCTGCGGTTGCCCACCCTGCCGCCTGCAAACCTAACTGGAAGAACCAATCCGAGAACGCCTGGGATGTATGCTGAAAGAAGAATCTGTCGCCAAAATCCTTAAGCATTTTAGGCCGATCATTATATGTACCCTCGATTATCTGCAATACGGTTTCTTGATCAATGCCATACGGGAAACCAGGACGTTTGATCAAGCTTGGCGCCGCAGCTGCAATAAGAACCAGCTTAGCTACTCCATACCCTTTATGGCGTCCCATATATCTTACTGCTATTGCTCCGCCCGTAGAGTGTCCGGCTAAAGTAAAGTCACGCAAACCTAAGGTTTCCACTACACCCCTCACATCATCTGATAAGGTATTATAATCGTATCCAAAAAACGGTTTATCCGACTTACCAAAACCTCTTGTATCAATCCCAATACATCGATATCCTAATTGGGGTAACTTATTAAACTGATATTCAAACAAATTATGGTTAGCCGGCCAACCATGCAAAAACAGGATTGTCTTTTTAGATTCAGGATTTAAATCCTCAACATATATATTCACATTATTCACTTTTACATAATAACCCATATACTCCCTCCTTAATGAATAATTATAATGATATCCTCCGCCTTCATAGGCGGAGGATATATTTGACTCACTATATCTTATAATATTCATTAAGATGGTATAATGTGATGCCTAACCATTTTCTTTGAGTTCAAAAGCTGCTCAGACACCGATTTCGATTAAACAATAAAACCTGTTATTAATTAAAGCAGGCTAGGGAAACAATTCAAATACCTTTGTTAACTTCTTTCAAACATTTTAAGCAACCGCAAATAATGATTTGCTTCACGTAATACATGATCCCCCAGAAGAGGTATAATAATTGATCTTATCTTACACACAAGAATACCCTGTGTACCTTGCGCTTTAAAGTCCCGTAAAGCCTCAGTGGCTTTTAAGCTTTTGTCAGTAACTTTATCCAAGGGTGCAGCCGCATCCAATGCCGCCTTTGCTTCTGCTGTCAATCGATCAAACTCTTTTCCAAAATTATTGGCCTGGTCAATCAAATTATTTTCCGTTGGATCAAGCAAACCTCTTATGAACTTAGCATGCTCTGCCATCTGCCTGTTCCAGAAAAATTCTAATTCGTAGGCTTCTCTTTCTATATTCACTTTTTCCCTGCTTTGAAGTTTTTTAAGCTGCAGTAGATATAATTCTGCCTCACGAGTTATGTGTTTTATCAACAAGGGATAGTTTAATGTAAACATTTTGCATCTCAAAACATTAGATAAAGTATTATTTTTAAACTGTATTAACGCGGCAGTTGCATTTATGGCCCTTTGGTTAAGCGCAAATACGCGTTGTTCAAGCATAGGATTGGCTTTTGCTATACCACCCACCAGTCCTGCTTCTGACTGCGTCAGTTGAGTTGGTATCTGTACCCCCGTGAAATATGTGGTTGCCATTTCTGCATTCAAGGTGAAAGGTGTTATTACCTCCCCGGATTGAAGAATTCTTGGATTAACAACGCCGTTTGAAAGATAAATGGTTTCTCCCAGAAGTCTGTCGAATTCCCTTCGGAAAGCATCTGCTTGTTGGATAAAGCTTGAGTCCCTTGGCGTGAATCCAACTTCAAGGAAAAAGGAGTGTTCTTTCATAATCCTTGCAAAAAACAGATGTAGCCCCAGGGATTGTTGTATAAATTCAACGTTTGAGAGCATATTAATACCTCCCTATGAAAAAGGTTACTTACAATATCAATTTATGTTAATCTCAGGGAAATTGTTAAAGGATATTACATAAAATAAGGACGGGTGTTGTTTTCCATGTAATTTTGTAATAAAAACAAACCCTTATATCAATACGTTTTAAATAAGCACAATAAAGATACGTTATAACATTAAAGCATAATTTGTTTTTTTATAAAAAAAATAAGGAACATTGTAAAATTATAGTACTTCTATTATAATAATTGTTCAGAGGATAAACCTGACAAAAGGCAGGAATACAGAACCAGGGATCTCAGGAATAAATTCTATTGCAGCCAGTTACATTAGTTCTCTATGTGACTAGCACATAGAGATTTTATTTATACATTGATTGGAATTAAATTTTTTAAAGAGGTGAATAAAAAGTGCAAAAAACAGCTTTTATCAGCAATCTTAAAATCAGGGCTAAGCTCCTATCATCTTTTCTCACAATACTACTAATCACAATCACAATAGGTATAAACGGACTACGTACCGCCAATGATCTCCGCAACAATTTTGACAACTTTTATACAAATAACTTTCTGGGCAACATGATATTAAGTAAAATACAGCTAAATCAGCAAAAATCAACTACAGAAATGCAAAGAATTCTATATAAAACAAAAGCTATGAATGACAAGTCAGTTTTTAATACATCCGTCGAAGCCCTGAATGAAATAACGAAAGAAAATGACCTGTTAATCCAACAATACGAGGCAAATTATCTTTTGCCGGAAGAAAAAGAATTATGGGAGAATATAAAAGCTACCAACTCAAGCTATCGTTCTACCAGGGAAGAGGTAATAGAAGCTGTAAGAAACGGTCAATTTAGTTTGGCCGTCGAACTTAACGAAAAGAAGGCAAGGTTTTTGCGTGAAGAAGTTACCAGCATGCTGGAACGACTGAAAAAAATGAACGAACAGATTGCTACCGATTCGATGAATGCTAATAAGAGAAAATTCATCCTTTCAAGAAATATGTCCATAGCATTATTATTAGTTGGTTTTCTGGCAGTCCTGGGATTTACCATAGTTTTAACCAGAATGATTGCCCGATCGCTTCAATCCTTGGCAGAATGTGCCAGTTCAATGTCCGAAGGTGACTTTACCTGTGAGGTACCGGAGAAATTACGGCGTCGCAAAGATGAAATAGGAATGCTGGCCAATGCTTTTTCTGAAATGAACAATAAAATTCGTGCCATGCTTAAAGAAGTATGCCACTCCGTAGCAGAAACCAGCGCATCAAGCCAGGAGCTATCCTCTACTGTAGAAGAAGTTACTGCTCAACAGGAAAGCGTCACTAACTCTGTTCATCAAATTGCTACTGGTATGGAAGAAATCAGTACTTCTATAGAAAAAGTAGCAACAGCCAGCTCTGAAATAAGGAACCGGGTCCAAAAGATGAAGGAAGAGGCTATAGACGGTGAAGCAAAAGTGGAAAAAATCAAAGAAAGGGCAGAAAAAATGAAGGATTCAGCCCGTCTTTCAAAGCAAACAGCCGGTGATATCTACCGTGTCAAACAGCAGGAAATCAAGATGGCCATTGAAAAGGTAAAGGTTGTAGGGGAAATAATAAAAATGGTAAATGTCATTTCGAAAATAGCCGAACAAACTAATCTCCTGGCTTTAAATGCTGCTATAGAAGCAGCCCATGCAGGGGAGCACGGGCAAGGTTTTGCAGTTGTGGCTGAAGAAGTGCGTAAATTAGCCGAACACTCGGCCAGTACAGCCAGGGATATTCAGCAGGTAGTCCAGCAGGTCAATGATGCTGTTGAGAAGCTTACCACCAGTGCAAAGGAAATACTGGAATTTATAGATGAGAAGGTCACACCCGATTATAACATACTTGCAGACACTGCTGAGCAATATGCTGAAGATTCCAACTTTGTAAAAAGCTTGACCAACGAATTTGCTGCCATTGCCTCCCAGATTGCTACTTCCATCGAAGAAATTGGTAAAGCAATCGAGGAAGTGGCTGCGACTGTAGAAGAGGCCACCGCATCTTCTGAGGAAATCAGCAACAATTCATTGGAATCAAATAAAGCTTTGGAAGAAGTGGCTAAAACAGCTCAGATGCAGGCAGAAATGGCTGAAAGATTAAATACCATGGTTGCAAGGTTCAAAGTATGAAAAAAACCGAGAGCATATTGAGGTTTTTCTTCATATGCTCCCGGTTGAAGTCTATTTATTTATATTTATTATCTTCTATTCATCTTCCTCATCCTGCAACGCATCATACCCTTCCTCACCTGTTCTGATTTTTATGACATTTTCAACATCGTAAATAAAGATTTTTCCGTCACCCATATTGCCTGTATACAGAGACTTCTTTATCGTGTCTACCAACGTCTCGGTAGGTATCTTGCATACAACAATGTCAACCTGGACCTTGGGTAGGAGCCTCGTTTTCACCGGCGCACCGCGGAAGTACTCCGTATGTCCTTTCTGCATACCATAACCAAGTACATTTGTAACCGTCAGCCCTGTGATACCGATCTTGTCAAGGTCGGACTGAAGTTTTGTAAACTTATCCTGGTTTGTGATAACGGTAACCTTCGTCATCTTAGCGTTAGGTCTTGACCGATTGACCACAGGGATTGCAACCTCCGGCGATACCGCTTTGTGAGCAGGTTTCGGCACTGCAACGGGGCTTGCTACCATTGCCTTGTCCCCAATACCGTTTCCTGAAGCCATAATAGGAGCCACGATAGCAAAATCGGGATAAGCAGAGTTTCCGTGTTCACCAATATCAAGGCCTAAAATTTCCTCTTCAAGGCTGACACGCATACCAATAGTATTTTTAATAATAAGCCAAACAAGAACAGACGAAGCAAATACAAATATACCAACCGCAATAACACCAAGAACCTCTACTCCAAGCAGTGACCATCCTCCTCCAAAGAATAAGCCGTTAACCGTAGAAAGACTGGTTACACCTTCCTGGGCAAAAAGCCCCACGGAAATCGTACCAAAAACACCGCAGACTAAATGAACGGAGGTAGCACCCACCGGATCATCAACTTTTGCTCGGTCAAATAGCAATACTGAAAATACAACTATCACACCGGCTATTGCACCGATAATCAATGAACTTGCAACGCTTACATAAGCACAGCCTCCGGTAATACCTACAAGTCCTGCCAGGCAACCGTTGATGGTCATTCCAAGATCCGGCTTGCCAATGAAAATCCAGGACGTGGCAGTGGCGGTAAGTATAGCCGCAATGGCAGCAGTATTAGTGGTTACAAGTATATGCATAACATCCGCAGGATTTTGAAAGCTCATGGTGGAACCAGGGTTAAAACCAAACCAGCCGAGCCATAAGACGAAAAGACCTATAACTGCCAGAGACATATTATGACCTGGGATTGCCTGTGGTTTCCCGTTTTTATCATATTTACCGTAACGAGGTCCAAGTAAAATAGCTCCTGCCAGTGCTGCCCAACCACCTACCGAGTGGACGACGGTATCACCTGCAAAGTCAAGGAAACCAAGATTAGCCAACCAACCACCGCCCCATATCCAGTGGCCGACTATCGGGTAAATTATAAGGGTCAGTATGAATGAAAACACGATGAAAGAGATGTACTTGATACGCTCTGCAACAGCCCCGGATACGATGGTCGCCGCAGTGCCGCAGAATACCAACTGGAAAAAGAACTTCCCCCAGAATGGTACATTTGATGTCAGCGTATCTTTGTAGAAATCAGTATTGGCATTACCTAATATAAACAGTTGCTGCGTGCCGATAAACGGATTGTCTCCGCCGAACATAAGACCCCAGCCAAGCAGCATAAAGCCAAGCGAAGAAACAGCAAAAACTATAAAGTTCTTAGATAAAATATTAACTGTATTTTTTGATCTTGCAAAACCAGATTCGACCGCTGCAAAACCAAGGTTCATAAAAAACACTAATACGGCTGCCAACAGTACCCATAGGGTATCAACTATCATTGTTGTACTCATAAATCATTCCCCCTTAAAATAATTAAAAATAATTAAAGGCGTGTATTTTATTGCGGCATCTTAGGATGCTCATAATAAAACACACGCCTTTGTGCGTATTAAATTTTACAATGAAAACGATAAAGGCGCTGTGGATATAATCCGCAGCGCCTTTGCTGTTAAGCTTATTATAATTAAAGATGATTTATTTGTCAATAGAAAAACCATGAAACGATGGGCAAATGGAAATTTTTGTGCATTTCAACAAAAGTTATTAGAGGTAAAGTCATGGAATTATTGTTTTTGATAATTGCTTATCTACTTCCAATATATGTTTTTCTATCCATTCAACAATAAAATTTAATAACTCCAGTAGATATTGATTTTGCATATTATCAATGCTGTACAAATCAACCTCTTTAACTTTTTTAATGAATTCATCGTGTTCCGCTTTATGGGAAAAAAATTTTTTATATTTTGCCCTGATCATGTATTCTTCTTCTGTTTGAAAATGATAAACAGTATAGTCTTTAAGCTCGTTTATGACTTCTATGATCATATCGTATTTATCAACATATAAATCATTCATCAATAATTCGTAAACCCGATTTGCAATTTCAAATAACTTTTTATGCTGCTCGTCTATAAGTTTTATGCCGGTTTCGTATTCACTTTTCCATTTAAACATATTTATTCTCTCCCTATCTGTTTTTACCCTCTGCTCACAGCTGTTTTCTCCCTTCCTGAGATTACCTGTGTTATACCTTAAATATTGATACAAGTTTCAGTAATTTATCAGCACTTTTGTTGACATCATTGGTTTTTTTCAATACTTCGCTTGTCCTTTTGACGATAACGGCAGCTTCGTTGGTTAAGTCTGAAGTTTCAGATGCCCCCTCTTCTGAAGCAGCTGCAACATCATTAATAGCTTTTGTCATGCTGTGTATGGAAGCATATAATTCTTCTATAGTAGCACTTAAATTTGTAACCATTTCATTGAGCAGTTGGGCATCCCTGTTATACTGCTCTGCAGTCACCGCAAGCATATCATAATCTTTTACAACCTTATCCTCTAAAAAGCCAAGAACCTGTTCGGCACTTTCCGAAAGGATTTGTACCGATTCCATTATCAATTTTGTTACTTTTTTAATCTCATCTACGGTTTGTTTTGAGCTCTCAGCCAGTTTCTTTATTTCCCCTGCAACAACGGCAAAACCCGAGCCTGCACTTCCTGCCCGTGAAGCTTCAATTGCTGCGTTTAGCGCAAGCAGGTTCGTCTCTGAAGATATATTCAATATCGCATCGGATAATACTTGTATTCTTTCTACAGCTTTTGACTGCTCTATAGCCTTTCTTAGTTTTACTGCAACGTCCTGTTGAATTACCTGGGCCCTTTTTTGAGAATCCACAGCAGTAGCTTTAAGCTTTTCTGCTCTCTTGCTTACTTCTCCGGCCGTTTGTGCGCTATGCTGAACTTCATTGGCTATGGAATCAATAGCTCCCTCAATATCATTGGAAGTGGCACTCATTTCTTGTGTAGTAGCAGAATTCTCATCCATTTTTAAAGATAACCTATTTATGATACCGGACATATAATTTATATCGGAAGTAAGTGAGGACATGTTTTCATCAATATTCTTAATTGCTTCGCCCACACTGTTGGCTTCCTCAATAACATTTCGTATTATCTTTGATACATTTACATTAATGTTATTAAAAGACCTGGCCAAATCACCTATTTCATCACGTCTTTTCGTATATTTTTCTTCCATGGTTCTCGAAAAATCCCCATTGGACATTATATTGCATTCATTCGATAAAAAGGTTATGGGTCTGGAAATACCTTTTCCAATAAAATATGCAACCACAAATCCTACCAGTATAAATATAATAGATATAAGTATAAAAGCCCACTGCAGCTCTGCCAGCCCTGCCAGCATTTCTTCTTTGTTAACTGCAACGCCAATACACCAGCCATACCGCTCAAGGGGTGCATATCCTGAAACTTTGGAGATGCCGTGAAATTTATATTCTCCAAAGCCTATTTTCCCTTCCGTCATTTCCCTTTGCACATCATTGAACCCCTCAAATCCTAATTTTTCAGACAGGCTTCCTGAGTCATGCGATGCAGAAGAAATTACATCAGGTGTCTCGGTGGTAACGGTTGCTGAAGATATTCCGTCGCTTGCAATGGTACCGGCAGATGCAGAAGAATTCCTCGACCTGGCAACACTTATCAACTCCAGCAGGAAGTTTTTGTCCGTATGGGCAATGGTTTTCCCCTGACTATTTATAATAAAAGTCTCCCCTGTCTGTCCAACCTTAATCTTTCCGGCAATATCACTCAACTCCAGTCCGTCCCTTATGGCCATCAATGCACCTGCTACTTCTCCGTCTATTTTTATAGGGACGGCATATATCATAATGATATCTGTTCCTTTGCTATCCAGTACGGGTTCCGAGACAAATTCCTTACTCGATAGGACATTCTCAAAGATTGGATTGTTACTCAAGTCTGAAACCGTACCATTATCAAATAAAGCTTTCCCGTTTTTGTCGACCAATATCATTTGTTTGTGCCCTGATCTTTTTACTTCATCCGACATAATAGCCCTTATTTTAGAATAATCTGCACCGGGCTCATTCAGTACATTCATGTAGTCCAATGATGCTATAATGCTCAACGTGTTAAGTTTGTTTTGTATTCCGTCTTCTATTGTTATTGCTGCCTCTACTGCAATTTTGGGCATGGTTTCTTTTAATACATCCACCAGTGAATTACTGGCTTTTACATAGGCTACCATCCCTAAACCAGAACATACAAAAAACACAACCAATGCCAATAATACAATAATCCTTCTACTTATTTTTTTCATATTCTCCTACCTCAATATTAAAATAATCAGTAAGCAAATGTATAAAAAACTCAATATCTTGTCAATAACATCTAAATTATATCAAAATACGGGTTTATTATCAATAATTTCTTCAACATAAAAGATTTATTGTAAGATCAAATTGGTCTTGAAATTTTACCAGATATCTATTATAATATTTGTATAATCTTATTATCAGCAATCAAACTCAAGTGCTAACGCTTCTAACGACTTCTGATTAATTAAGCAAGTTGATTAATTGGGAGTGTTTTCATATTTCACATTTAAATAACGGCAAGATAACACTTCCAAACAGGAAGTGTTTTTATATGTGCAAGTTATAACCTTCTTAATTTCCAAGAAAACACAACTTAAAGCAAACACAAAAATTATAAAGGTAGAAAAATGTAAATATTAAAACACATCAATTTAGCAAGGGGGTATTTTATAATGTCTAAGATCAACATTGCTATTGCAGGTATAGGTAACTGCGCCAGTGCCTTGTTACAAGGTATTGAAATGTATAAGGAGTCACCTGAAAACATTATTGGGCTGATGAATTATAACCTTGGCGGCTATACACCAAGCGATATCAATGTTGTTGCCGCCTTCGATGTGGACAAGCGTAAAGTAGGCAGACCTCTTAAAGAGGCAATATTTTCCAAGCCCAACTGCACTACTATATTTTATGACAAGCTGCCGGACTATCCTGTACAGGTTCATATGGGGCCGGTCATGGACGGTGTATCAGAACATATGGGTGATTATGACGAAGACAGAAGATTTGTGGTCGCAGACCAGGAGCCCTGCGATGTAGCTAAAGTTTTAAAGGAAAGTAAGGCTGAAATTCTTATTAATTATCTGCCGGTAGGCTCTGAAAATGCTGCAAAGTTTTATGCTGAAGCATGCCTGGAAGCTAATGTAGGTTTTATCAACGCTATGCCGGTTTTTATTGCTTCCGATGAATCCTGGGCTAAAAAATTCCGTGATAAAAACATTCCGATAATAGGTGATGACGTTAAAAGCCAGGTAGGAGCAACCATTGTTCACCGCACCTTAACCAAGTTATTTGAAAACCGCGGTGTGGTTCTTGATCGTACTTATCAACTAAATTTCGGAGGAAACACTGACTTTTTAAACATGCTTAACCACAGCAGACTTGCATCCAAGAAAAAATCAAAAACCCAAGCTGTGCAATCAGAGTTAAAAACAGCCTTAACAGCTGATAACATACACATAGGCCCCAGTGATTATGTACCATGGCTAAATGATAATAAGATTTGCTTTATTCGAATGGAAGGAAGAGGATTTGGAAATGTTCCACTGACACTGGACGTAAAGCTCTCGGTAGAAGATTCTCCAAACAGCGGAGGCGTAATGATCGATGCCATCAGATGTATGAAGATAGCCCTGGACCGCAAGATTGGCGGCACATTGGATTCCATCTCAGCTTTTACCATGAAGTCTCCGCCAATTCAATACACGGATACGGAAGCGAAAAAAATGGTAGAAGAATTCATAGATGGCAGGAGAGAAAGATAATGAGAGCCGTATTGTTAGCTGCCGGTGAAGGAAGGAGGCTGCGGCCTTACTTTAACAGGCCAAAGCCTCTTGCACGTTTACTAGGTCTTACGCTGATAGAACGCAACATCCTGTCATTAAGGGAATGCGGTATAAAGGATTTTATAATAATCACAGGCTGTTATTCTACCGAGCTAAAGGATTATTTAGGCAATGGTGAAAAGTTCGGGGTAAGCCTTAACTATTTACATAACCCGGACTGGGAAAAGGGAAACGGCATGTCGGCATACACCTTCCGAAAGGACTACCACAAACATGAAAAGTTCGTTTTATTGATGTCCGACCATGTTTTTGAATTGGACTTATTAAAGAATTTTATAAAAGAAGCAGAGAATATCAAGCAGGATGAACTGCTGCTTGCTGCCGACAGTCAACTGGAAAAAGTTTATGATATTGATGAATGTACCAAAGTAAAATTCGAGGGGAACTATGCCGTAAAACTCGGCAAAAGACTTAATGATTATAATGCTGTAGACTGTGGCCTTTTCATTGGCACCGGGGCATTATTGGATGCCTTGTCCAGGTCAATTGAAAGGGGAGCCTATGCCCTTACCGATGCGGTTAACCTTATGGCCGAACTTGGTAAGGTTAAATTACACTTTGTAAAAAACAATTGGGTTGACGTGGATGATTATCATAGTTACAAACATGCGGAAAAAATTCTTTTAAAATCGCTGATACCTGCTAAAGACGGCTTTATATCCCGAGTTTTTAATCGTAGGTTTTCCATCAGGATAACAAGGCTATTAGCCTCAACATCAGTAACACCAAACCAGATGACCCTTTTATCCTTCTTGATTACAGCAGTTGCAGCGGTATCCTTTGCCATGGCAAAACCCTTACTGGGAGGGCTTTTGGCACAGCTTGCTTCCGTACTGGACGGAGTGGATGGAGAAATTTCACGTTTAAAATTTTTAAAAAGCAGTTTTGGTGAAGTTTTTGATTCGATACTTGATCGCTATGGGGATTATTTAATTGTGGCTGGAATGGTTTATTCGTGGTATCACGCCACAGGTGATTCCATGGCGCTGCTGGTAGGCGCAGCAGCCCTAACAGGAATGCCCATGTCCATGGTTTTTAAAGAAAAATTCCGAAATGCCCTTGGCAAGCCGTTTATTCCCGAAATACACGATGGCATAATGCGTTACTTCCCGGCAAATCGCGACGGCAGATTATTTATCATCATGCTGGGAGGCATTTTAAACCTGCTGCCGGCCACCCTAATCTTGCTAGCAATAGGTACCCACCTGCAAACTTTTATCCGCCTTTACAATCTTAGAAAAGCAGCTTAACATGGTACTGCTTTTCGGCGGGTGAAAACATGATTGCGCAGGTTAAGGTCTTTTAAAAGGTCCAGAGCTTCATCTATGTAATCGCCCAGTTGATCAAGAGAATGGGCATCAGAACCAACTGTAAAGATTTTAATTCCTGCCCTTGCTGCCAAATCCAGTATTTCCCTTATGGGATGAAATTCCTTTAACCCCCTACGGCGGCTGGAAGTGTTGACTTCCAGCCCCATGCCCCTGCGGGTCATTTCTGAAAAAATAGATTCTATTACTCCACGGTGAATGGTAAGAATCTCGGGCCCATAATGCCTAAGCCCATACCTAATGTAAAGATCCAAATGAGCAATACAATCAAAAAGTCCCGTGGTCACCATCTCTTCAAGGGTAGTAAAGTATTCCTTACGCAATTCGGCCAGGCTCTTGTTTTGGAAATAATACGGGCTTTCTTTCATGGATGAAATAGCAATATGGTCGAGACAGTGTATGGCTCCCAGTACAAAATCAAAGGGATAATTATTAACGATTTCTTCTACATATTTTTCGCAGCCCCGGCAGTATCCTACTTCAATTCCGGCCTTTACCTTGAGATTATAATGCCTAAACTCTTGATTTGCTTGGGCAATTTCGCTTAAATAACTGTCCAGCCAGGCATGGTTGAAAACCGATATCTTTTCTCCGTTAAAAATAACAAAATTGTCAATTTCCCTGCGTTCCGGTTCCAGTTCGATATGGGTAGTGAAACAAATTTCCGCCAAATTTAATTCCAGTGCCTTTTTACAATACTCCCTTATTTGGACAGGGAAAGCGTCTATAGAGTAGTTCGGATGAACATGATAATCGGTTCTTAAGTACTCCATTATTTATTAGCTCCTTTTCAGATGTATTTTAATTTTCAACTCCTTTGCATGTTCAAATAACCTCCATGAACAATAATTGCATCCGATTTGCGACCTTCTTTACACATAGGACATTTACTTGGATTGACACTCCCCGTGACTAAAATCAGGGGATTCTTTGTTGGTAATCGGAAGTCCATTTCCGGTATCCGTAGTTCCCCAAAGTTTAGGGTGCGTCATCACCCCTCCTAGGACAGTGCATATAGCATCCTAGGCTGGCAGACTATCGCTTACGCTACACCATCTGCC